>JBARZO010000027.1:0-2235 GCA_049650165.1 Rubrobacteraceae bacterium | reverse complement strand
GCCTCGGTGTTCTTGAGCAGGTAACCTATCGCCCCGGCCTTGACCGCCCCGCTCACCGAAACGTCCTCCAGGACGCTCGTGAGTGCCACGACCTCTACCTCCGGCAGTTCGGCCCGGATGGCTTCCGTGGCGGCTACGCCGTCCATCACCGGCATCACCAGGTCCATCAAGACCACGTCCGGTTTCAGCTCGTGGGACATCTTCAAGGCCTGGGCCCCATTCTCCGCCTCGCCGACTACCGTCAGCTCCGGGTCCAGCTCCAGGAACATCCGTAGGCCCTGGCGTACTACGCTATGATCGTCGGTTATGAGTATATTTATCGGCACACTCACTCTCCACTTATGAGTTCAAATTATCGCTTCTATCGAAGAACAAAGCAATGATTGTTGTCTAGTTTGACCTGGAAGAATCTCAAAAAGATCATCAGTACAAAAGGTTGCCACTAATTCTTATCGGTTTCGGTTGTCTCTACCAACCCTCTGCGACTTTAGTCCTAGAAGAAGGTCCTTCTAAAGCCCGGCCCAATAACCGTTCCTTTAGCCGATGGCAGGCGCTGCTATGGCGGCCACAATTTCGTTGGAACAAAACGATGTCTGAAGGAGATTCTCTTGTGCATTTTGAACGAACTCGACCTGATACGCCAGCGCAACAGGGAACTGCGGTGGGAAGCCGAGAATAACCACCTTGCCCGGCGACTACGGTTGGCGGAGGCGAGAAGGGCTTCCAGTCACTCTCTACTAACGCGGCTCCGGGCTGTGCTCAGGCCGACGCCCAAAGAGGTCGGCGTTGGGGACTGTGAAGGATAAACCGGCGGAACTAAAGACTACGAGAAAGGAAAGAACATGAACGAACTGAAGGTAGTCGGGATATCGGGAGAGAATAGCGTGCTGGATAGCTCCGTCATTGAGGAGTTTCGGACGAACCTGTACGGGGAGTTGATCCGCTCCGGAGACGCGGATTACGAGGAAGCCCGTCAGGTATGGAACAGCATGATAGATAAGCACCCGGCCTTGATCGTCCGGGCCACCGGCGTCTCGGACGTGGTGAACGCGGTGAACTTCGCCCGCGAACACGGACTGCTGATGTCCGTCCGTGGCGGCGGTCATAACGTGGCCGGTACGGCTATCGCCGACGACGGGCTGGTCATAGATCTCTCGCCGATGACCAGGATCCAGGTAGACCCCGAACATCGCACGGTCCACGCCGAAGCCGGTGTGACTTTGGGCGAGTTGGACGAGCGTACCCAGACCTTCGGCCTGGCGACGCCCCTGGGGGTTGTCTCCAGGACCGGCATAGCCGGCCTCACCCTGAACGGCGGCATCGGCTGGCTGAGGCGCAAGCATGGCCTCTCCTCGGACAACCTCGTCTCCGTTGACCTCGTAACCGCCGACGGACGCTTTCTGAAGGCCAGCGAGGACGAGAACCAGGATCTCTTCTGGGCCGTCCGGGGTGGCGGCGGTAATTACGGGGTCATCACCTCATTCGAATACCGGATGCACCCCGTGGGCCCAGAGGTAATGTTCGACTTCGTCTTCTATCCCGGGGATAAGACTCATGAGGTACTGCGATTCCTGAACGAGTACATGGCGCAGGCTCCCGACGAGGTCAGTCCTCTGAGCTTCCTGGGCCGGGGTCCGGCTGACGAGATGTTTCCCGAAGAGTCGCACGGCGAGCCTTTCGTGGCGCTCGCTGCCATGTACGCCGGCGAGGTCGAGGAGGGAGAGCGGGTACTCAAACCTCTGCGGGAGATCTTGGAGCCCATTGCGGACTTCAGCGGTCCCATGCCCTACACCGAGGTGCAGCAAGTTCTGGACGAGGACTACCCGGACGGCCTGCGCTACTACTGGAAGTCGGCGAATGTCGAAGAGATCAGTGAGGGGGTCATGGACCGACTCATTGCCCATGCCGAAGCCGCACCTTCAGATCACTCCACCATAGACATCTGGTACCAGGGCGGGGCCATGGGCCGCGTCGGGGCAGATGAGACCGCCTTCGGCGACCGGAGCGCGCCCTTCCTGCTCGGCATCGAGGCCAACTGGGAAGAGCCGCAAGACGACGAGGCGAACGTCGCTTGGGCGCGGGAGGTCGTGTCCGATATGCGGCGTTTTTCCGACGGCGGCATCTACCTGAACTTCCCCGGTTTTATCGAGGAGGGCCAGGACATGATGCGCGACGCCTACGGCGAGAACTACGAAAGGCTGGTGGCCCTCAAGGATGAGTACGACCCAACCAACC
>JBARZO010000026.1:0-3641 GCA_049650165.1 Rubrobacteraceae bacterium | reverse complement strand
TCAAACTGCGTCTGGCTTTCGCGGTGGTGCTCGTACAGACTTTGCTTACGACAGTGGCGCAATACATTCGCACCGAGCAGGCGTTTCTCGTCTGGATTTTCGTCGCCTCGGTGGCCCTAGGCGTTGGTGTCCCCGCGACGTTCAGTATGACGGTGGACCTGATCCCGGTCCGGGACCGGGGATACGTCGCCGCTATCATTACCTCCGCCGCCTACTTCTCCGCGGCCGTCCTCTCCCTGGATTGGAAGATAGAGATCTTCACTTCTCAGCTCCTTCTGGCAATGCCCCTCGGGGTAGCAGGTCTCGGAGTGCTGGCCTTTGGGAAGTTCGGCTTTATAGAACGTCTCGCGCAGCAGCACACCATGTCGGAGTTCGGGGTTGGACGGTTCGTGCGGCGTGGGGCGGGCAGTCGCTACCGGGTCAACCGCGGCCTGCCCCTGCTCATAGTCCTCATGTTCGGCATCTACTTCGTGGACAGCCTGGGTTTCCTGCGCCTGATCTTCACGCCCGCCTACATGGAGACCTCCTGGCAGTCTCCGACACTCGGGCCTCACGTATTCATCGGAGCTGCGCACATCGTCGGCGCTTTCATCGCTGGGGCACTCTACACCGGGCTCTCCGAGCGGGCACTCTTCCCCTGGATCTTCGGCATCTTCGCCATGGTCCACCTTATGTACCTCTTCGATACGTTATTGCCGGTGGGTGACGGGGCGACGCTCGCCATGCCCATGCTCTACGCCATAGCCGTCAGCCTCTACACCGTGGTCAACTTCGCCGTTTGGGCCGATCTCTCGACACCCAAAACCATTAGCCTCAACGCGGCGCTGGGGGTGGCGCTCTCCGCGTGGACGGCCACGTTCATCAGCACCGCCCTGTCCGTCCAGTGGCGTCTGGGCGGCATGGCTTTGGGGACACACTTCTCCATAGTCGCCTCTGTGTCGCTGATGCTGTTCATCGTCGTCCTCTTGCTGGCTTTCTTCCGCAGCGGGGACGCTGGGAGCTTAGAGTGAGGCGTAATCTCTCCATCATGGTTGTGTTGTTCGCCATCCTGCTATTGACGGCTTGTTCTCCGGAAGAGGGACGCTACAGCGGGACCCTGGTGGCTGGAGGTAGCCACGAGATTGGAGCCGGAGAGACCCTGGAGGGAGGGCTCCTGGTAACCGAGGGACGAGTGAAGATCGAGAGAGGTTCACTCGTAACAGGAACGGTGTACGTGATGGGGGGCGAGGTGAGTGTAGATGGCGAAATACATTCGGATCTCTCCATGATCGGCGGCGAGGTATCCCTGGGGCCGCGGGCAAAGGTCAGCGGCGACCTCGATTTTGGCGGTGGTAATCTCACCCGCTCTCCCGAGGCGAAGGTTACCGGCGAGGTCAATCGGGGGACCGGCTCCGGCGTTCGGACGCCGCTCTTTCCGGGATGGACCATCATACCGACCCCAGAAGACCCCACTATGATCCGACGACTGATCACGTTCGTGGTCAACATCCTTCTCCTGTCGACCCTGGCAGCCCTGGCCGCAAGGTTCCTGCCGCGACCGGTCTCCCGCGTCGCCAGGGCCGTCGTCGAGGCCCCGGTCGTTACCGGGGCGCTCGGGCTTCTGGCAATGATCACGATACCCTCGCTTCTGGTGCTCATGGCCTTCACCGTTATCCTCATCCCCGTCGTCGTGCTGGGCGCGCTGTTGCTCGGGGCTATAGTCGTTTACGGGTGGGTGTCCATCGGCACGGAGATAGGTCGGCTTCTGGTGCAGTGGCGCGGGTGGAACGTGCGCCCCGCAGCCTCAGCCTTTCTCGGCACGCTGGTCTTCACCCTGTTCATAAACGGCAGCGGGTTTATACCGGTGGTGGGAACGGTGGTATCCGTTCTGGCGGCTTCGTTGGGATTTGGCGCGGTACTCCTGACACGTTTCGGAATGCGGACTTTTGTATCTGCCGCGTATGAGCCCCAGGCCGAAATTAGCGAGCGTCAGGGGCCGGTTTGACGAGGCGATAACGTAGCATGACCGTAGTGACGGGCATCCGCCACGCTCGTTCTCACCGCCCCTGATTGTTATGGGGTTCCGGCAGCTTTGTCCGGTAGTGGCCTCGGCTCCCCGATGGTCACCGTGATGTACATAATCGGCGGACTCGTCCCGCCCCTGACCGGAGTTGGTGGAACGTTGACCTGTCTCAGAGCCCATCGCAGAGAACCGAGTGTGAAAGAAGACATGTCCAACAAGGTTGTTCCGGGAACATTGGCTAACTTTGATCAGGTAAATGACCCAGACTGCTCAGGGCAGGACACCCGTCTCCCGGTAACATGTTTTCAAGAGTCGAGCAAAGCCTTGCGAACTAGGAGGTCAGTCGATGTTCAAGGAAAAGAGAAAGTCCTTTGTGAGCCGGGTCCTTCGCTTCGCCAAGTGGGGGATCCTCCCCGTTTTGGCGTTACAGGCGTTTATGGTGCTGGCCTTCCGATCTAAATTCCGACCGATCATCGACGGTGTACGCGCTTTTAACAAGCGGATTCTGAATCCCGCGATGATGAAGCTTGCTGGCCGGAAAGGCTGGTACGCGGCGATTATCCGGCACGAGGGGCGCAGCTCGGGCAAGGAGTACGAGACTCCCGTAGTGGCCGAGCCCACGCCTGACGGGTTCGTGATCCCGCTTCCCTACGGAGAGGGCGTGGATTGGCTGAGGAACGTACTCGCGGCGGGCGAGTGCGAGATCGAGAACAAGGGCGTCAACTATCCGGCTACCGAACCTGAAGTGGTGGACCGGGAAGAGGCGGCTCCGTTTGTGCAGCCCCGAACGCGGAGACAGCTCGATTTGTACGGGGTCGAAAAGTACCTCAAGGTGAAGCGTGATCCGGCCGCATAGGAGGAGGCGGTCGCCTTAGAAGAAACCTGAACAACGGAAAGGAGCCTACTGAATATGACTGAAGAGAAACGCACTACTTTGGAAGAAGCACGACGCGTTGGCGATGAGATCGGTGTGGACTGGGATCGCTTCGACCTGGAGCAGTTTCGAGCCGGGATGGAAGTCGAGTACGAACACGGTGTCAACGACCCCCAGACCGACGTAACAGGAGACGACCCCATCCTGACCGGCAAGATCGCACTGGCCCACATGAAGGAGTTCCCTGACTACTACGAGCGTCTGGAGCGCATGGAGAAAGAAGCCGAGCGCGAATGGCATCAGAGAGAGGAGTAACACGGTGGCGAAGAAAGAGTGGAAAGAATTGAGCGGCGGCCAGAAGCGGGGCATCGTGCTCTCGGGGACGGTGCAGTTCGTGTTGATGGCCGCGGCACTCGTAGACATCTACCGCCGTCCGGGCGAGGAGATCCGGGGCAAGAAGATTCTGTGGACGCTGGCATCGTTCGTCAACTTCGTCGGCCCGATCTCCTACTTCCTCTTCGGGCGTAAGCGGTAACAAGCAGCCAGTAAGAGAACGGAGGTAAGACTGTGAAAGTGCTCGTAAGTGCGGCGAGCAAACATGGTGCGACGACCGGGATCGCCGAAGAGCTAGGCAAGGCGCTGGAGGAGTCGTTGCGCGAGCGTGGCATCGGGAGCGGTGAAGAGGTTGTAGATATCCGTCTGGTCGAGCAGGTTGGCTCGGTGGATAACTACGACGCGGTCGTGCTCGGTAGCGCAGTGTACGCG
>JBARZO010000025.1:0-5517 GCA_049650165.1 Rubrobacteraceae bacterium | reverse complement strand
GACGGCCCCGAAGAGTCCTATGACGACGGCGGGAATGGTCGTCTTTAGCCGGAGAGCGGGGAACCCGGTTACGAGTGGCGGGAGGGCCGCGACGAGCAGCAGTCCGGTCGCCAGGCCCTGGAGGGTGTGGCCCAGGATCAGGACAGTCAAGTTCGGTGCTAGAAAACCCGCGAGCGAACCAATAACAAACATGCTCTGGTAGGTCGCAAAGAGTGGCCGGTTCCCGTAGCGCTGGGCCAGGTCGGCGGCTAAAACCGCCCCGAGGGCGAGGGCCGCGTTGCTGAATATGGAAACCCAGGAGATAATCTCCGGGCTCGTGCCGAGGCTTTCGGCGATTGTTGGCTTTAGCAGGCCCAGGGCCGCGCTGAGAATAAAGCCGGGCGAGAGGGCCATCAGAGAGACGAGCAAGGTCGTCCAGTACGAACCTCGTAGCGCTTGTCCGACTCTCAAGATGTTTCTACTACCAGCGAATAAGGGGAAATTAGTTCACGCTCGGTCACCCCGGGGTTATACCATTTATCTTTGCCGTATAATCCAAACCGTTGCTCGACACGTCGGGGCGTATTCAATAACTTTCGAACGGAGGTGATCCCGGTTTGGTCCAGATCAAAACCCGGGTCGAAGACCTATCACAGATTGCCGCAGACCTGCTCGTTGTCTGCTTACACAAAGACGAGGAACCCCCGGACACGACCCGGAGCGTGGCCGAACCCGTCATCTCCAACGAGGACTTCTCCGGTAAACCAAACGAGACCGCCCTGCTCTACACCGGCGGAGCCGTTCCGGCCTCTCGGTTACTTCTGCTAGGCCTCGGGGACGAAGCCTCGTTTACCCTGGAGAAACTCCGCCGCGCAGCCGCCACGGCAGCCAAAAAAGCCCGGAGCTTGAAAGCCGAAGACGTAGCTTTCGTACCAAAAACCCCTGAAGGCTCGGGCATAGAGGGCGTGGCCCGGGCGGCATCCGAAGGCGCGACGCTCGGCCTCTACCGCTTCACCCGCTATAAGACCGCCGAAGAGGATTCGAACACCAGTGAGGAACATCCGGTGAACTTTGACATAGTTCTCTCGTCTTCAGGGGATGAAGAGGCGGCGAACCGGGGCATCCGTGAAGGCGATAGCCTGGCCTCGGCGGCTACCCTGGCCCGAAACCTCGCCAACGAACCCTCTAACACGGCGACGCCGGAGTATCTGGCGGAGAGGGCGCGGGAGATCTCCGATGCGCACGACATGGAGCTTACGGTCCTCGACCGTTCCGGCATCGAAGCCGAGGGTCTTACGGGGCTCGCGACCGTGGGGCGTTCGGCCTCCAACGAGCCCCGGTTCATCGTGCTGGAGCACCTCAAGGGTGGTGATGAAGCGCCGGTCGTACTGATCGGCAAGGCCGTTACCTTCGACTCTGGCGGCATCTCCATAAAACCCTCCGGCGGTATGGAGGACATGAAATTCGATATGGGCGGCGGCGCGGCGGTGCTCGGCGCGATGGAGGTCGTCGGAAGACTCGATCTCCCGCTAAACATCATCGCCCTCGTTCCCGCTACGGAGAATTTGCCTGCGGGCGATGCCTATAAGCCCGGCGACGTGCTGAGGATGCACTCGGGCAAGACCGTGGAGATCGTCACCACCGACGCCGAGGGACGTCTAATCTTGGCCGACGCCCTCTCCTACGCGAAGCGCTACGAGCCCGCGGCGGTCGTAGACTGCGCCACCCTGACCGGTGCTGCGATAGTCGCGCTCGGGCATCACGCCTCGGGTTTGATGGGCAATGATGAAGACTTGATCGCCGAGGTCCAGGCCGCCGGTGAAACGTCCGGGGAGAAGGCGTGGCCGCTACCGCTCTTCGAAGAATACACCGAGCAAATAAGAGGTACTACCGCCGACATAAAGAACAGCGGCGGCCGCTTCGGCGGAGCACTCACCGCCGGGGCGTTCCTAAAAGAGTTCGCCGATTATCCCTGGGCGCACCTGGACGTCGCCGGCACGGCTTTCGGCGGAAAAGGAAACGCCTACACGCCGAAAGGCGGAACCGGAGCCCCGGCGAGGTTGCTGGTCGAATTTCTAATAGGACGCGCGGGAGGTCGTGCATGATACTGGAAATGCTAACCGTCGGGCCGTTCCAAGAGAACTGTTATGTAGTCGGAGACGAAGCGTCCGGCGAAGGAGCCCTGATCGACCCGGGCGATGAGGCCTCGCGCATAGCGATAGCCGTCGAGCAAACGTCGGTCGAGGTCGGCCAGATCATCCTGACCCACTCTCACATAGACCACATCGGGGCCGTGGCCCAACTGGCCGAAGAATACGCCTGCCCGGTCCTGATCCACGACGAAGCCGAACCGATGCTCAAGCAAGCCCCGACCCAGGCCATGATGATGGGCTTGAAGTTCGACAAAGTTCCCTCCGTAGACCTCTACATCGAGGACGAAGAGATAGTCGAGGTCGGCGGCCTACGTTTGAAGGCTCTCTACACTCCGGGCCACGCACGGGGGCATCTCGCCTTCTACATCGAGGAAGAAGGTCTCGTAATCTCCGGCGACGCACTCTTCGCGGGTAGCGTCGGACGGGTGGACCTGCCGGGTGGCAGCATGGAAGTCTTGATGACGAGCATCAAGGAGCGTCTCCTGACTTTGCCGGACGAGACCGTCGTCTATCCCGGACACGGTCCCGAGACGACTATCGGGAACGAAAAAGAGTACAACCCGTTTCTTACCGGAGGGGGTCTACTTTGAGCGAGAGCGTCCACCAGCATCGGGAGGCGGCCCCGGATCACGTCCGGGTCGCGGCCCTGACCATAAGCGACACCCGCACCCCGGAAGACGATACCGGCGGCGACACGATCCAAAAACTGCTCGAAGAAGCGGGACACGAGATTGTCGAGCGCAAGATCGTGCGGGACGATGTGGCCCAAATCCAGACCACCCTCGTGCAACTTCTGGCCCGTGATGACGTAGACACCGTTGTCACGACCGGCGGGACCGGCATCTCCGCCCGAGACACGACTTACGAGGTCGTGGAACGCATGCTGGACAAGAAGCTCGACGGGTTTGGGGAGATCTTCAGAGTCCTTTCATACGAGGAGATTGGGGCCGCCGCCATGCTAAGCCGCGCCACCGCCGGCGCCGTCGGCAACAAGTTCCTCGCGTGCCTCCCCGGCTCCCGCAACGCCGTGCGACTCGCCGTCGAGAAGCTTCTAGTTCCCGAAATATCACACGTAGTCTTCGAGCTCCGCAAGCATCAGGAAGGAAATTGAATGGAACGCGAACCTCTCTCTTCAGAAAACGAGGCGCTCTGGGTACAACTCTGGGACCTCTGGCAAACCAACGACGAGGAGGATGTGATCCTCGACTCCTCCAAACTAGAAGACCTGGAAGACGCCATACCGGCGCATCAAGGTAAAATGAAAACAGCACTCGCCTACCTCCAGAGGGCCCGTTACATCCAGTATCGCTCCGGCGTCGGCGACGACGGCATAGAACCGATCCTCTACGACGTCTACGAGCCCCGGTAAACGTCGTTGAATAGCATCTGCGTCTTCTGCGGCTCCAGTTCCGGCAAAGACCCCGCTTACACTGAGGGCGCGAGGTCATTGGGTGTGAGCCTCGCCGATAGAGGCATCAAGCTCGTATATGGCGGCGGTCACGTTGGGTTGATGGGGGTCGTGGCGGATGCGGCGCTCGAAGCTGGTGGAGAGGTGGTCGGGGTAATGCCAAGATCCCTCGTCGACCGCGAGATAGCCCACGAAACGCTCACCGACCTACGCGTCGTCGGCTCCATGCACGAGCGCAAAGCTCTCATGTCCGAGCTATCGGACGGATTTATCGCGCTACCGGGCGGAAACGGTACGCTTGAGGAATTCTTCGAAGTCCTGACCTGGGCACAGCTCGGCGAACACCGCAAGCCCTGCGGCCTGCTCAACATCAGCGGATACTACGACCCCCTGCTCGCAGTCCTCGACCACATGATGGACAAAGGTTTTCTCTCCAAAGAACACCGCTCGATAGTACAGGTGGAGATGGACTCGAAAACTATTCTCGAAGCCTTCTCCCGGTATGTACCGCCGCCAACCGTGAAGTGGATAGATAAAAGCCAGACATAGCAAAGAAAAGCGGCCAGCTAAAAGAGCTGACCGCTGAAATGCTGACTTGTTGAAGTGCTTTACGTAACAGTAAGCTGGTGGCCCTGCTCTTTGTAGCGGTCGGCCATGTCCTCCAGCGTGATCGGCTCGTAGTCCGATGCGTGTCCGGCCTGTCCGAAGGCTTCCATCCTCGCCTTGACTACACCCTGCATCGCTTCACGTGCAGGCTTGAGGTAGAAACGGGGATCGAAGGCGCTGGGGTCTTCGGAGAAGGCCTTGCGGATGGCCCCGGTGGAGGCGAGGCGAAGGTCGGTGTCTACGTTTATCTTGCGAACGCCGTGCTTGATGCCTTCCTGGATCTCTCGCACCGGCACTCCCCAGGTCGGCGCGATCTCACCACCATACTCGTTGATAATGTCTACCAATTCTTTGGGGACGCTAGAGGAACCGTGCATAACGAGGTGCGTCGTTGGCAGCTTCTCGTTGATCTCCTCGATAATGTGCATCGCCAGAACCTCACGGTCAGGCTCTTTGGTGAACTTGTATGCCCCGTGGCTGGTCCCGATAGCTACCGCCAACGCGTCCACCCCGGTACGCTCGACAAACTCTACCGCCTGGTCAGGGTCCGTCAGGTTTACTTCTCCTGAGCCGTGTCCGTCCTCTATACCACCCAGAGTACCAAGTTCGCCCTCCACCGTTACGCCGCGAGCGTGGGCCATCTCGACTACTTCGCGGGTTACTTCTACGTTGTAATCGAAGCTCGCCGGGGTCTTACCGTCGGCTTCTAGGGAGCCGTCCATCATGACGCTGGTGAAGCCGAGGTCTATGGCGCTCTTGCAAGTTTCGGGGGAGTTGCCGTGGTCCTGGTGAAGGGCTACGGAGATCTCCGGGTAGACTTCTTCGGCCGCTTTCATGAGATGAAACAGGAAGCGGTCGTTGGCGTACTTGCGCGCCCCGCTAGAAGCCTGGATTATTACCGGTGAGTTTGTCTCCTGGGCGGCTTCCATGATTGCCTGTACCTGCTCCAGGTTGTTGACGTTGAAAGCACCAACACCGTATCCGCCTTTGGCCGCTTCATCCAGAAGCTGGCGCATAGTCACCATTGCCATGTGATTACCTCCTCTGTATTTGTTTCAGTATTATGCTGAAAGTATAGCTGTTGTGGCCGGACACAGAAAGGAGCGCCCCTAGGGGCGCTCCCAAAATAGCCGCGAAACCGGGTTAGGCGTAACTGACGTCTACCCTATCCCCCCGTACCACGTAGCGGGTAGACCAGGTTGGGCCCATCGTCCAGTAATCTCCGAAAGCCTCGGTACAGGTTTGCAAGGAGATCATATCTCGTCCCGCTTCCGGTTCGGATACCCACACTTCGTTGGGTGCTACTTCTAATATCTCTGTTACCTCATAAGTGTAAGTCGTGCCGTTGGCGTCCGTCAGATAGATGGGATC
>JBARZO010000024.1:0-18783 GCA_049650165.1 Rubrobacteraceae bacterium | reverse complement strand
GTCGGTTGCCACGTAGCCCTCACCCCAACCTGGAATGAGACCGCGTACTTCGCCGACTACGTTCTGCCGCTCGGCCTCGCCTCAGAGCGTCACGACCTGATGAGCCAGGAGACTCACGCGGGCAAGTGGCTCTCCTTCCGTCAGCCGGTACTGCGTGAAGCCGCCCGCCGCCGGGGAGAAGACACTCAGTACACTTACGAAACGAATCCCGGCGAAGTTTGGGAAGACGACGAGTTCTTCTTCGAGCTAAGTTGGCGGATAGATCCGGACGGGTCTTTGGGGATAAGACGCCATTTCGAGAGTCCTTACGAACCTGGCGAGAAGCTCACGGTAGAAGATTACTACCGTTGGATCTTCGAGAACGTAGTCCCCGGTCTGCCGGAGAAAGCAGCCGAGGAAAGTCTCTCGCCTCTGGAGTACATGCGCAAATACGCCGCCTTCGAGATCCAGAACGAAGTCTACGAGCGGAACATGCGCGAGCTGAGTGAGTCAGAGGTAGAAGGAACGCGCCTCGAAGACGACGGCACGCTCACCACGGAAGAAAGTCGCTCGGAAGGTGTGATCCGGGCGAACCGCCTGGTGCCTCACGTGGGCGTGCAGGTGCAAGGCAAGCCCCGCGAAGGCTACCCGACGCTCTCCGGAAAGCTGGAGATTTGGTCGCCCACGATGGCTGCCTGGGGATGGCCCGAGCAAGCGACGCCCGGCTACATAAAGAGCCACGTCCATCCCGAGAACCTTAAAGACGGCCAGCTAATCCTAAACGCAACATTCCGGTTGCCGACGCTCATCCACACTCGGAGCGGCAACTCCAAGTGGCTCAACGAGATCTCCAACAAAAATCCCGTATGGGTCCATCCCAAAGACGCCGAACCACGGGGCATAGAGACCGGCGACCTCATAAGGGTCACGACCGAAATCGGCTACTCGGTAAACCACGCCTGGGTAACCGAAGGCATAGCGCCCGGTGTCATCGCCGTCTCCCACCACCTCGGTCGCTGGCGGCGCGATCAAGACAAGGCCGACCGCTGGAGCAACACCCTCGTGGACATAGCCCGCGAGAACGGCGGCTGGAAGATGCGGCAACTAGAAGGTCCCGGCCCCTACGAGAGCGACGACCCCGACACCAGCCGGATCTTCTGGAGCGATGGCGGAGTGCCCCAGAACCTCACCTTCCCGGTCCACCCGGACCCGATAAGCGGCATGCACTGCTGGCACAACGCCGTCTACTTAGAGAAAGCCCGCCCGGACGACCGCTACGGCGACGTCTACGTGAACACAGAGAAGAACAAAGAAGTCTACCGACAGTGGTTAGAGATGACCCGTCCCGGCCCCCAGGAGGACGGCCTCCGGCGACCCGAAGTATTCGACAGGCCGTACAGACCTGATCGGGAAATGTTCTTCGTCGAAGAGTCCTGAGTTATATTAGGAGCGTAGAGGCTCGTAGGTCAGACAGGAGAGCCGTCGCTGAAAGCTATAGAGAAATTCGTCCCCGCGTACGGGTGGCTCCGCAGTTACGGGCGGAGCGACCTGTCGCGGGACTTCTCCGCAGCCCTGATCATCACCGTGATGCTCGTTCCCCAGAGCATGGCCTACGCCCTACTCGCCGGACTACCCCCCATCTATGGCCTCTACGCTTCTACAGTCCCCGCCATTTTGTACGCTCTGTTCGGGACTTCGAAGCACATGCCGGTCGGTCCACCGGCTCTCATGGCGCTCCTCACGTTCACCTCGGTTAGCGCCATTGCAAAGCCGGGCAGCGAAGAGTACATTGGCTACGTTCTGCTCCTGGCTCTGATGGTCGGCGTGTTGCAGCTCGCCCTGGGGTTTCTCCAGATGGGCTTCCTAACCAACTTCATCTCCCACCCGGTCTTGAGCGGGTTTATCTACGCCTCGGCGGTCATCATCGCGCTCAGCCAGGTAAAGCACTTTCTTGGGATAGAACCTTCTGACGACCATTCCACCATTGGCATGGTCGTCAGCATCATCGGTAAGATCGAGAATACAAACCTGTTGCCGCTCGCGATCGGGGTCCTGAGCATCGCGACTATACTGCTGCTGGGCAAGTTCGTGCCGCGACTGCCCGGCGCCCTCGTCGCCGTGGTTGCGGCCACGCTCGGCGTCTACCTCTTCTCGCTCGACGGCCAGGGCGTCGGCATCGTGGGCGAAGTTCCGCGAGGGTTGCCGCGACTGTCCGTGCCCACCTTCGAATTCGAGGTGATGCGAACCCTCATTCCCGCAGCCCTGATCGTCGCTTTCGTGGGCTTTATAGAGTCCATCTCGGTCGCCAAAGCTATAGCGTCCCAGGAAAAGTACAAGATAAACTCAAACCAGGAGCTTCGTGCCCTGGGCCTTGCCAACGTCGGGACGGCTTTCTTCTCGGGCTTTCCGGTGGCGGGTTCCTTCTCGCGCACGGCGGTCCAGTATCAGTCGGGGGGTAGGACCCAGATGGCCTCGATCATCACCGCTCTCATGGTCGTCGCCACCCTGCTCTTCCTGACACCCCTCTTCTACTACCTGCCAAATGCGGCACTGGCCGCCGTTATCGTGGTCGCGGTCTATAAGCTGCTAAATTTTCGGGAGGCCCGGTACATTTTCAAGGTGCGGGGTCCCGATGGGCTGGCCCTGCTTATTACCTTTCTGGTCACCCTGCTGGTCGGTGTCGAACAGGGCATCATCGCCGGGGCCGCCTTCGCCCTGTTGGCTTTCCTGCGGCGCACCGCTTATCCACACATCATCGAGCTCGGCTACGTGGATGAGGAAGACTCCTTTATAGGTGTCCAGACTTACCCGGAAGCAAAGATCTTCCCGGAAGCCCTGATCCTGCGCTTCGACGCCCGACTCTACTACGCTAACATCCCCTTTCTCGAAGAGTACCTGATCTCCGAAGTCCCCGACCGCCCGAAACTGAAGTACGTCGTCATAGACAGTCGGGGCATCAACAGCATAGACGTAACAGCCCTGGAAGGCCTCGAAAACCTCATCGCCGAGTACAGAGCCCGTGGCATCCACATCGTATTCACCAACATGAAAAAGCAGGTCCGGGAGCGGCTGCTGAAGTCGGATCTGGGCGATAAATTCAAAGATATATCCTATCCAACCACCCGCGACGCCCTCTACGACATAGCTCCCCTCGAAGAGTACAAAACCAGCGACCCGAGATTCGGTCAATAAAGCAGACGACCGAAGTGAGCCGGAATAAAGTAACTTGACCGAAAGTCCGTAGAATCCGGCTCGTGAATAGCCCATTGAACTCTGCTAGAGTTTTCTCGAAAGGGACGATACCGTCATGGAGGTGGTTATGCTTCACCAGCAAATAGAGCAGGAATCCGGCGCCCACGAGGACTGGTCGCTGAGGCGTCAGAAGGGCATCCCGAACAACCGGCGCCTGTGGGTACTGGCCTGTATGGACGAGCGGCTACCGATCGAGGAGGCGCTGGGCATTGAAGAGGGAGACGCCCACGTGTTCCGAAACGCCGGTGGACTCGTCACCGACGACGCCATACGCTCGGCGATGCTCACCTGCAACTTCTTCGGCACCACCGAGATCGTGGTGGTCAACCATACCGAGTGCGGCATGATGACCGCCAACGGCGAACAACTGGCTCAGGCTCTGGAGGAGAAGGGAATAAACCCCGACGAAACCAGCATCGATCCCTCCTTGCCAGAATTACAGTTAGAGTCGGGAGGTTTCGCACGTTGGATCCGCATGTTCGACGACGTGGATGAAGCTTGCGTCAAGCAAGTGGAGTATCTACGCAACACTCCGCTCATTCCAGACGACGTGACTATAAACGGTTACGTATGGGAGGTCGAATCCCGCCGGTTGAGGCAGCCACGACAGAGGATCTCCGAAAAAGTAAACACGGCCGAGGCAATGGCCACCGGAGAGTAAATAGAGAAACTCGCAACTCCAAGTTGAGCATACGTGGAGAGACGGCCGGCATACTTAGCCGTCCGGCCCCTCCGGAGATCCAAGCAGGCTGAGGTTACACTACTTTATTGACATGTAGATGTTTAGAGGGTAATATCTGGCTACTGTCAAGTAAAGTTAGAGCGTAAATCTGGCTGGGAACAAAAGTTGGGGGACATCTGCTACCCGACAACTCGGGATGCCCTCCGGGATCTCGGCCTCCTCAAAGAACACGAAACCAGCAAACCGGGCATCCGTTGACCCCAATTTCCTTTACTCCGAACCTTTAACCAAAGTCCTACGATGAGCCGTTTACAACTCGGGTTGGCGGCCAACTGGCGGCAGTTCGCCTTGCTAGTTCTGGTGAACGGGCTGGTGGGTGCGATGGTCGGCATCGAACGCTCCACCCTCCCCTTGCTGGCCGAAGAAGATTTCGCGCTCGCCAGCAGAACCGCAATCCTCTCTTTCCTCGTGAGCTTCGGCCTCGTCAAAGCCGGGGCCAACTACTACGCGGGATATCTCTCCGACAGGATCGGCCGCAAACCAATACTGGTCCTCGGCTGGCTTGCGGCGCTTCCTGTGCCGTTCATGATCATCCTCGCCCCCACCTGGGCCTGGGTCGTCGCGGCGAACGTACTGCTCGGAATCAACCAGGGTCTCGCGTGGTCCATGACGGTGAACATGAAGATAGACCTAGTCGGTCCCGCCCGGCGAGGTGTTGCGATGGGCCTCAACGAGGCCGCCGGATATGTTGCTGTCTCGCTCGCCGCCCTGGCCGCCGGCTATCTCACGGCAGCCTACGGAGCCCGCCCCGCCCCATTCCTCCTCGGTATCGGCGTCTCCGTGGTGGGGCTACTCCTGACCCTTTTCTTCGTCCGAGAGACGAGCGGCCACGCAGAGCTGGAGGCTGAGCAAACCGTGGAAGACTCCAACTCCCCCAGCGGCAGGGAGGTCTTCCTGCGAACCAGCTTCACCGACCGGAACCTCTCTAGCGTAAGCCAGGCCGGGCTCGTGAATAACCTGAACGACGGGATGGCATGGGGGCTTCTGCCGCTCTTTTTCGCCGCCGGTGGACTCTCTGCGGGTGAGATCGGGATTCTAGCCGCCGTGTATCCCGGAGTCTGGGGGCTGGGTCAACTCGCTACCGGCTGGGCGAGTGACTTCCTGGGTAGGAAGTGGATGATCGCCGGTGGAATGATGGTTCAGGCAGCCGGCATCGGGCTCATCGCCGCATCCCAAACCTACTTTCTCTGGCTCACCGGAGCGGTCCTAATGGGCCTCGGCACCGCCCTGGCCTACCCGACGCTACTGGCGTCAATAGGCGACGTGGCTCACCCCTCTTGGCGGGCCAGTTCGGTAGGCGTGTACCGACTCTGGAGGGACCTCGGCTACGCTGTCGGCGCCATCCTGGCAGGTGTCGTCGCTGACCTGTTCGGATTCGCGACCGCTATCGGCACGATCGGCGCGCTAACCGCCCTCTCCGGCATCATCGTCGCCGTGCGTATGAGGGAGACGCTGCCCAAGAGATCCCTCCCAGGCTAGAACCACCTCCAGAGCCACCACTTCTCGAAGCCGATTTTGGCGGCGTTGATGGCCCGGGAAGGACCGTAGACCCAGTCTACGGACTGGCCTCCCTCGCCGGGGAGTCCTGTGGGAAAGATTGTGCGGTGTGCGGCGGCCCGACCGGCCCCGTACGACATGAGTCACAACCCTTGGGGTCTGAACTGCTTGAATCCTCCGGCTTCCTCACCCTTTATCTCAGACGCTATGTTATGCGCCACAGTGTCTCCGCCCATGTGGGCCATGCCGCCGCTTTTAGGTAGCGGAGCGCTGGTAGCATCCCCGATGGCGTAGATGTTGGGCCACCGGGTCGTCATGCGGTCGGTATCTTCTATGTCTACACCAGCGGGTCCGGCCACTCCGGAGTCAATTAGCACCTGGGCGGGCTTGTGCTTGGGGACCATAAAGAGGTAGTCGTAGGGGATCTCCTCTCCCCCATTTTTGACGACTTTCTCACCGGCATCCACCTCGCTCGGGGTGAAGTTCCAGTGCATCTTGACGCCGCGGGCCTCCACCCGCTGCGTAACCCAGGTTGTGGCAGTCTTGCCGCCACCATAGGCCGCTGGCTCGGGGGAGAAGAAGATCATCTCGGTCTTGTCCCGGATCTGGCGTTGCCGGAGAATATCGTCCACCTGCCAGATGACCTCGTACGGGGCCGGCGGGCAGCGGAACGGCGTGCTGGAAATTCCCACCACGAAACGACCGCCGTTGAACCTTTCGAGATCCTCCCTCGCCCGCTCCGCAGCGCCCATCTCCCAGCAGTGATTGGCCTCGCCTTCGGCCCCCGGTACATTATCGTAGGCAGTCTGGAGACCGAGGGATATCACCAGGTAGTCGTAGCCCAGCGTCCCACCATCGGCGAGCCTGACCTCGTTCGCGTCCGGGTCTATACCCTGGACTTCATCCTGGAGCACCTCGACGTTCTTTTTCTCCAGCCGGCTGAGAGGGCGAGTTATCTGCTTGACGCTCCTACGCCCCATCATAAGCCACGGGAACGACGGTTGATAGAGATGATCCGCCCGGCGGTCCACCAGAACGACCCGATTGTCCTCCCCGATCGAACGCCCCAGCAGGTTCGCCACCACCAGCCCACCCGTACCGCCACCCAGAACGACTACCGTCTGCCCGGCCATAAACGATACCTCCAGTCTCCCCCGCAAAGCAGCGGAGGAAGTCCTCACCCATGAACTACATAACGATCTTTTACTATGCTACCATAGCGTTTATCTAGCGTTCAAGGAGGAGTCTGGATGGGCAAGCTACTGAAGGCAGTGCTTTTCGGCGCAGGTGGCATCGCGTTGGTTTGGGCCGTTATGAGGAGCGAGGCGGTCAAGGAGTTTACGGACGTAGGCGTGGCCCTGGTGATGGAGGTACCGTCCCACTACAAGGCGGGTCCCGACGAGTTCCTGAAAGTCTAATTCCCGAGTAGAAAAACTTGAGTTTACAGAGCCCGGAAGAGGCGATGGTCAGAGTATGCCAGGCCCTGGTAGATGAAACAACGCCGGCTACCGCTCCGCGGCAGACCTGATGGCCGACACGGTCAACGGCCTCCTCTCCGACGGCCCGGAAGCCCTGGAACAAGATGGCGTCCCGGCCTGGTCTCTACTCGCCGTACTGGAGTTCGTGTCTCCCTCCGAGGAGACTGACGGTGAGTGGCCGGACCCAGCAGCGCTGCAAGGCGCGGTGCTCGTCGCCATCCTGCTCAGCGACCAGTTGGGAGATCTGGACCGTAAAGCTACGGCTCAAGACGTAAGGGAAGCTGTCACACAGACCGAAGAACTCGCCGATCTACTGACGTGATCATGACGAAACAACCGTAGCACCCCTAAAAACACGACACGATTTGTCGGGATTAAACTACTTTATTGACATATAGATATTTAAACGGTAATATCTGGCTACGGTTAAGTAGAGATGTAACTTTGAGAGGAGCAAGATATGTTGTTCGAGAGGATCTACGACGAAGACTTGGCGCAGGCCAGTTACTTCATCGGGTGTCAGGCAAATTCAACGGCTGTGGTCGTCGATCCCCGGCGCGACGTGCAGGTGTATCTGGATAAAGCCGAAGAAGAAGACATGGAGATCGTGGCGGTCACCGAGACTCACATCCATGCGGACTTTCTCTCCGGCTCGCGAGAATTGGCGAAGGCAACCGGCGCCACGCTATATCTCTCGGACGAGGGCGACGAAGACTGGAAGTACGGCTTCGAGGGTGCGTTGCTCTACGATGGTAGTGAGATAAAGATCGGTAACATTGTCATTAGGGCGGTTCACACACCAGGCCACACACCAGAGCACATCTCCTTCCTGGTTACGGACGGCGCCATGACTGACGAACCGGGCTTTATCCTCACGGGGGACTTCGTATTTGTCGGGGATCTGGGACGCCCGGACCTATTGGACGAGGCTGCCGGTGGGAAAGATACGCGTTTCGTGGGTGCGAAGCAGATGTTCGAGAGCCTACGCGAGAAGTTCCTGACCCTGCCGGACTACGTGCAGGTGTGGCCGGGCCACGGCGCGGGGAGTTCTTGCGGGAAGGCCCTAGGGGCCGTACCGACCTCGACGGTCGGCTACGAGCGACTTTTCTCCTGGTGGGGTCGACTGGTCGAGGATGACGATGAAGAAGGATTTGTCGACTCGCTGCTCGCGGACCAGCCCGACGCGCCAGTCTACTTCGGGCGCATGAAGCGCCAGAACAAGAGCGGCCCTGAGTTGCTCGGTGAGCGACCGCCGCTGGTTGAGTACGAAGCCGGTACGCTCAAAGAGGGACTCGACCGAGACGAGGTCATCTTTATAGACACGCGGGCACCCGAAGATTTTGCCGCGGGCGCGGTTCCCGGCTCTATCAACGTCACGGCGGGTAGCAACTTCGCCAGTTGGGCTTCGTGGGTGATCGACCCCGAGAAAGACGACCGGCCCATCGTGGTGCTGTCAAACGGCGAGGAAGGCGCGGAGCACCTGCGCGACAAGCTCTCCTATGTCGGCATAGACAACACGGTGGGCTACGTCACGAGCCTCGACGGACTGGAGAAAGAGGAGGTCCCGACCGTCTCCCCCGATGAGTTGGAGGAGCTAGAGGATCCGTTCGTCTTGGACGTTCGGGCCAAGAGCGAGTACGAGGCCGGACACATCCCCGAGGCCACCCAGCTTCACGGCGGACGCGTGATGTGGCATCTGGACGAGTTGCCCGAGGACCGGCCCATCGTCACGCACTGCCAGACCGGAGCCCGAAATGCGGTGGTTGCGAGTGCCTTGCGCGCCGCGGGGTTCGACAACGTCGTCGAATTGGAAGGTAGCTACGAAGGCTGGGAAGCGGCCAACAAGCAGTCCGTCTCCGCTTAGAGATCGGTGTGTAAGAAGAGCCGTGGGCCATCTACGGTCCGCGGCTCCGTTTTTTGCCCAAATTTTATAGACTGTTCGAGAGGTGTTTTGAAATGTATGAATATGAAGAGATCTTCCCTGCAGAATTAGAGAAATGGCGAAACAACGGCGCACAGCTAGTAGACGTGCGCGAGCGGTGGGAATACGAGGATGCCCACATCCCCGGGACGAATAACGTCCCGCTCGGAGAACTCCTCGAAAGGGTGGATGAGTTGGAGGAGCCGGTGGTCCTGGTGTGCGCCAGCGGCAACCGCTCGGGGCAGGCCGCTCATTACCTCACAGAACACGGCATCCTGAAAAACGTTGCCAACCTGATGGGTGGCACGGCGGGTTGGCAGGCTCGTGGCCTGCCCGTAGAGTAGGCCACCATGTTGGAGAGAATAATTCCCGCCACCGGATGGCTGCGACGCTACCGACGCGAAGATTTAGGTAGAGACTTCTCCGCAGGCCTGATCGTGGCGGTAATGCTCATCCCGCAGGGGATGGCCTACGCGATGCTCGCGGGCCTGCCCCCCGTCATCGGGCTGTACGCCTCGACGATACCCCTGATCATTTACGCCCTGTTCGGCTCCTCGCGTCAACTGGCGGTAGGTCCCGTAGCTCTCGTGTCGCTGCTGACCCTGACCGGCGTTTCGGCACTGGCGGAGCCGGGCTCGGGAGAATTTGTTGCGCTGGCCGCGTTGTTGGCGTTGATGGTCGGTGTCATACAGTTTGGGCTCGGACTATTGAGGGCAGGGTTCATCGTCAACTTCCTCTCTCACGCCGTCATCAGCGGCTTTACGTCGGCGGCGGCCATAGTCATCGGCCTGAGCCAGCTAAAACACCTGCTCGGTGTGGATCTCGAATCCACAAACTCAGTCTTCGTCCTGCTCTGGGATGCGGCCCAGAAGCTCGGTGAGGTCAACCTGATCACCTTAGCGATCGGACTAGCTAGCATCGCGCTACTGGTACTCTTCAGGAAGATTGCGCCCCGTTTCCCTGCCCCTCTGCTGGTGGTGACCTTGAGCGCCCTTGCAGTCTACGTTTTCGGCCTGCAAGATCGCGGAGTTGGAATTGTGGGCGACGTGCCCCAGGGCGTACCGTCCTTCGCGTTGCCGGCGTTCGGTTTGGACTCAGTGACTTCGCTACTTACCATCGCCCTAACGATCTCTTTCGTCGGCTTTATGGAATCCATCGCCGTTGCCAAGTCCATCGCCAACCGGGAGAAATACAAGGTAGACGCCAACAAGGAACTGGTCGGGCTTGGCCTGGCAAACGTCGCAGGTTCGGTGTTCTCAGCGTACCCGGTGACCGGTGGCTTCTCCCGTTCGGCGGTCAACTACCAGTCAGGCGCACGAACACCACTAGCATCTGTAATTACGGCGGTGCTCATCGTCCTGACGCTGCTCTTCTTCACCCCACTCTTCTATTACCTGCCAAACGCCGTGCTGGCCGCCATAGTGATGGTCGCCGTCTACGGACTCATAGACTTCTTGGAGCCGGTCAAACTGTTCAAGGTCAAAAAGGTGGACGGGTGGACGCTCCTCATAACCTTCGCCGCCACACTACTCATCGGTATAGAGCAGGGCATCCTCGTCGGCGTGGCTTTCTCGTTGGCCCTCTTCGTCTGGCGTAGCGCTTACCCGCACACCACGGAGGTCGGCTACCTGCCGGAAGAAGACATCTTCCGCAACGTAAACCGCTACCCCGAGGCCCAGACCTTCCCGAACACGCTCGTCGTTCGGGTGGACGCCTCGCTCTACTTCGCAAACACGGCGTTCTGGGAGAGCTGGCTCAACGATGCGGCCTTCGAACGCCCGGACCTCCGATACATAGTCCTGGACTTCTCCGCCGTCAACGACGTGGACGCCGTGGCACTGGAGACACTAGAAGACCTGATGGAATCTCTAAAGCAGCGGGACATCGAGGTACACATCGCCAACATGAAGGGACCCGTTCGAGACATAGTGGAGAAAGCCGGCTGGAATAAGAAATTCGGCACTGACATCTCACACCTGTCCGTGCAGCACGCGCTGGAGACCCTCGGAGTGTGGCAGGAGGCCGGCGACATGACCCGCTCCCCGTAGAAAACAAACGCGGGCACAGCACTGAGGCGTCGATTGGACGTCAGGGATATTTGTACACCAGTCAATTAGAGGAGGAAGATGATGGAAAATTTTACACCGGTCAGCGGGCTCTTGGGCGGTATGCTCATAGGTCTGGCGACCGTGCTCCTGATGCTATTCAATGGCCGCATCGCCGGGATCAGCGG
This sequence comes from Rubrobacteraceae bacterium, assembly GCA_049650165.1. Taxonomy (GTDB): domain Bacteria; phylum Actinomycetota; class Rubrobacteria; order Rubrobacterales; family Rubrobacteraceae; genus SIRX01. The sequence continues at coordinate 7,681 of JBARZO010000024.1, read as the reverse complement.
CATCGTTAGCGGACTTTTGGCCCGGCAAGGTTCAGAAGTCGCCTGGCGGGTGTTGTTTGCTGCGGGGCTTCTGCTAGGTCCCTTTATCTATATTCTGGCGAGGGGCGAAGTGTTTCCGGTCGAGATCCAGGCGTCACTACCGGTCATGGTGATCGCCGGTCTCCTGGTCGGATTCGGCACCCGTTTGGGTTCCGGATGCACCAGCGGCCACGGCGTCAGCGGCATCTCGCGGCTTTCGAGGCGTTCCATCGTCGCCACCACGGTATTCATAGGCTCGGCGATCATAACCGTATTCGTCACCGGACAAGTGCTGTGAGGGAGGTTGGTATGCTCAGGATGGTAGTAGCTCTATTTTCGGGTACGTTCTTCGGGTTGGGCCTTGCGATCTCCGGGATGGCGAACCCTGCAAAGGTCATCGGCTTTCTGGACGTTGCGGGCGACTGGGATCCGACCCTAGCGTTCGTCATGGGCGGGGCGATACTGGTCACCATGCCCGCTTTCCGCGTGATCTTTAAGCGTCGCAGCCCGGTTCTGGCGGAGAAGTTCGAGCTTCCAACCAAAAAGAAGATCGACGCACCCCTGATCGGGGGCTCCGCGGTGTTTGGTGTCGGCTGGGGACTCTCGGGCTTCTGTCCCGGCCCGGCGATAACGGCACTCGTTCCCGCACTCATGACAGGACTCGTGCCGGTGTTCGTGTTCTTCGCGGCGATGATCGCCGGGATGGCGATCTACAAGTGGCTCTACTAGAAAGCAACCCGCTTGCCAGAGAGTAGATTGGAGAAACAACCGGATCCGTGGTGGCGAATCCCAAATGGGAGGTAGAGGATTACGTCGAGATCGCCGCGGAGAACGGGTACAAGATCTCGCACACCCTCGAAACCCACAACGACGCGGAGGGATTCTTCGGGATAGAGACGCATCACGTTAGAGAACCCCACCCCGCCGCCGGGTTGCCCGACGAACGCTCGGCCCTGCCAGCCGGCTCAGCGAGCACGGAACCACCCCAGGCCGAAGTTCCGTTTACCTGCTATGGGAATGACCCTTTGCATCATCGCCACCGCCTCCGGCGAGAGCAGCCGGCGTCCTTAGACCTGTCCTCCGTTCAGGTGTAGCGGCACCAACCGCTCCGCATCCACAACCGCCGGAATACTAGAACTTATCGGACAGCCTGTTGAGTCATCTTGTGGAATTCTTGGGTGCGGAAGTTGCGGAAGTTTTTGTCCGAGTTCGTAGGTTGGCTTACGCACGCAGGTCGTGGGAGCCATAGGTTAACGGCTCCCACGGTTGATCTCCGGGAAAGTTCTTAACTTTCGGTTGGAAGATAGGTGCTTTTGGGCTTCAGCTTTGTCCAGATCCAGATAGACAGGGCGCCCAGTCCGATCAGGGCGACGGCGATGGCTACCAGGATGCCGAGTATCGGGATGGCCCGGAGGAGCACGTAGAGTATCAGACCTGCCACGAGGGGCAGAACCCGGTCCTCTGCCCGGTCCGGGAGAGCCCATCCGAGCAGCATTCGTCCGCCCAGGAAGCTCACGATGACCGGAGCGAGAAAGCCGATGGCGATGGCGAATACCACAGCCAGCACTACCTCCGCCAGAGTACCGAGGCCGATAATCGCGGCGGCCAGTCCGCCCAGAGTCACGAGACCGAAGCCGAGCGCCAGCAGCACGGTAGCGAGCAACACGAGCAACGCGGCGACCCCGAAGACAACGAAGTCCAGCGCCCCCCAACCGAGGCTGATCAGGGGCCGGTCACGCAAGACATCTGCGGCGCCGCGAACCAAGCCGGGCGTCACCCATACCAGCAACAACCCTATGAGAAGCAAAGTTACGAAGCGCCGCGCGCTATCCAGCAGCACGGCGGTTGCCCCAGTGGGACCGGGCTCCGCGGCTTCGTCGGCAGCAACTTCCTGGTAGTTCACGTTGCCCGCTATTTCCGCCCCGGAAGCTATGTCGCCGCGGGTGCTCGACTCGTAGTTGAGGTTGCCGCCTACCCGGGCCGAGTCGGTCAGCGTAAGGCCGGGCTCGACATCGGGGAGTGTTACTTCGGGGTTCGGCGCGAACTGGGCGCCGGTGGGTTCTCCGTTCGCCCCGCCAACGCCGACGTTGACGTTTCCGCCGACATTGCCATCCAATTCCAGGGCGCCCATGCCGCCGCGGACGTTTTGATCGACCGTCCCAGCGAGCAGCGCCTGGTAGCCACCGTAGATCAACTCTCCTCCGACGGTGGAGCCGGGTTTACCTTCGAGGCTGTAGGCGGCAGAGATCAGGTCGTCCGCTATCCGGGCGTCCTCCCCGATCACCAGAGCCTGACCGGCGATGCGGGCGTCGTCCTCTACTTTGCCGTTTACGATCACGGTCTGTCCGGCGGCGATAAGGTCGCCTTCGACCGTGCCGTTGATCCGGATCGTGCCGCCTCCCGCGACGAGGTCCCCTTTTACCGTACCGTCTACGGTGACGTTGTCGGCGCCCGCGTAGAGGTCGTCTTCGACTACCTCGTCGGAACCGATGACGACGTCATCCCCGCTGCGGGTCTCGATGGCCCCTGCGGACGAAGCAAAGAGCAGCGCCGCCAGCAAGGCGACACCGAACAAGAAAAAGAGCTTCGATCCGTTCATGACGATTACCCTCATGCCGATCTCCTTTCCGGGAACGAATCGATAAGTTCCCGTCTTTCTACAAGAAACTCTAATGGGTGACGGGCGTAACGTCCTGAGCAAATTGGCTCATCTTTCTGACCAATATTCACCCCTTCTGCGTTCGAGAGCACTTTATGTCTGGTGTCGAGGGAACACCGCTGCCTAGAATGACCCCGGATGGCTTCTCGAAAGTATGATGTGGTCTTTGTCGGCGGTGGCCTGGCGGCCTTGCTGCTCTTGAACGAAATGCGCCCGGCATTATCTCGGCGGGTCGCGGTTATAGACCCGTGCCCGCCGTCGGAGCCGCTCCTAGTTCACTGGAGCTACTGGAGCCACCGGCAGACCTTCTACGATCAGTTCTCCATCGGCGTCTGGCGACGGGCCAAAGTGGCGGACAAGAAGCCGGAGTTCATCGCTCCGTTTACTATGCGGCTGGTGCGCTCTAACGACGTGTTCGAGCACCTGGATGCGTCACTAAAATCCTCATCCGTCGAATGGATACGCGCCGCGGCCCGTTCGGTCTCGCGCCGAGGTGACGGTCTGTACGAAGTCGTTACCGACGCCGGCGCCATAGACGCCCGCTGGGTGTTCGACAGCGCCTGCGACGTCGCTCCCACCTTTCCGTCGCCGAACGAGCCTAACGCGGTCTTGAGCGGTACCGGTGTTCGCGTTACAGCAGATCGGCCGGTATTCGACGCGGGAACCGCCACTATGTTCGACCCGCTCGACGAACAATCTTTTGCCTACCTGCTGCCCTTGAGTTCATCTGAGGCACTGCTGGAATCGGCTTCGTTCGGACTGAAGTCCCGAAAAGAAGATCCGGCGGTATTGCTCCGTCATCTACGATCCCGGCACCCGGGGAGTCATTTCGTCGTGACCCACGTAGAAAGCGGCTCCATACCGCTCGGGTTTGCGCCTGCGCGAACTACCGGGCCGCGTCACGTCTTGATCGGCACGAAGCGCGGTCTCGTCAAGCCCAGTGCCGGCTACGGGATCGTCCGTATAGCCGAAGAGAGCGAACTTTTGGCTCGGCTCTGGCGAGAGCACCGACCGCTGCCGCCAAGCCGGCGGAGTCCCTGGCGCTGGCGGTTGCTCGACAAAGGGTTCCTGCAACTTGCCGCGAAAGACCCCCGTCGGCCGTTAGCGCTACTGCACCATGTCATGCACGGAATTACACTCAACCGGTCTCTGCAGCTGATCGACGAACAGCTCTCGATGCAACAGTTGATCCCGGTTCTCACGGCTGCCCTACCCGCTATGCTGCGAAGTCCGTAGAGATTCGAGATGGCAACCGAATTCGTTGGTGTCCATCAACGTCTTGCAATGCTCGAACCGCCCTACGGCATAAGCCAAGAAGTCAACCGCCGGGTTGCCGTGCGCGTGCTGGACGATTCCCCATATGCCCCAGAAATAATCTCTCATGGCCTTATTGAGTACCATACGGTCGTGGAGGCCCGGAGACACGGCACCTTCGCAGTAAGCCTCTATCATCGCCCGATCCTGTTCGGGGGTGAATCCAGCCTCAACCGAGAGGTTCCCGAGATCCCACATGGGATCGTTCATCCCGGAATACTCCCAGTCGATGAGGTATACGCGGTCGCCTACCTCCACGAAGTTCTCCGCGCACGTGTCGTTGTGGCACGGGGTTGTGGGTATAGAGTCGGAGTTTAATATCAGGCGGACTTCCTCCGCTTCTTCTCTTATCTCATCGTAGACGTCCGGCAGTGGGGCGCTTAGCTTGCGGAGGAGTTCGAGATAGTAGTCGACCGGCGCGAAGGGTCCGAAGCGGGACTTAAAAGGTCGGCCGATGCTGTGGATCCTCTTTAGGGTTAGCGCGGCGCGGGAGATCGCCGATGGGTCTTGGTGGAACTCGATCGTATCCATGTGAGGCCCCTCTATAAACCGTGAGAGCATCGTGCCGTCGGTCACGTCGAAGAACAACACCTCGGCGTTCACCCCGGCATCCGTGGCGATCCGGGCGTTGTGCTCCTCGGCGCCCCGGTCTATGTAAGTCGAGGTGCCTTTCCCAGCCACCCGCAGCACGTAGGCGCTGCCGTGCGCCGTCAACTTGTAGGTGAGGTTGGTAAAAGAGTCAAAGGGTTTGATCTCGACGTCTTCCCACCGCGTGTCGTCGAAGATCTGCACCCGCGCCAGCACGTCCTGTATCTTTGCGAGCGCCGCTCCCGACGGCGGCGGATTTACCGGACGCGTCTCCCCCACAGCCTCACCTCCCGTTCCGCTATTTATAAAGTTCCTCCGTACAATCGGGACTCCCCCACCGGCCTCGGGCTGTTTTCCGGCTAATCAGAGCCGTGCAGATGTAGAACGGGCCATTCCTCGGCCTCCGCGTGGGCGCTCAGGATGGGGTCCGGGTTCACGGCGACGGGATTGTCCACCAGCTCCAGCAACGGCAGGTCGTTGTGGGAATCGCTGTAGAAGTAGCTGCCTTCGAGGGTGCGCCCGGTCTGCTCCACCCACTGCATGAGCCGCGTTATCTTGCCTTCCCGGAAAGTCGGGGTCCCCAGGACTCGCCCGGTGTATCGGTGCTCGTGGTGTTCGAGTTCTACGGATAGCAGCGTGGGAATGCCGAAGCGGTCGGCGATGGGTCCGGTGACAAAGCTGTTGCTGGCGGTGATGATCGCCAGATCGTCGCCCGCCTCGCGGTGCCCCTCCACGAGCGTGAGCGCAGACTGCTTGATCATGGGTTCTACACGCGAGGTCATGAACTCTCCGCGCCACCGATGCAAGTCGTCTGGTGGATGCTCTACGAGCGGTCCCAACTGGAACTGTACGGATTCGTGAATATCCAGGGTCCCCGCGAGGTATTTGTCGTAGAGGCGTTCGTTCTCGGCGCGGACGTCGTCCCCGTCGAGCACGCCCGTATCGACGAGGAACTCGCACCAGGCGTGCTCGCTATCCCCGTCGAGCAGAGTGTTGTCCAGATCGTAGAGAGCGAGCGTCACTTCCATCAAGTTATACCACTCCAAACCGAAAGTTTCGGATGTCAGGGTACGACGCTTTAACCTCCGGGCCGCAGCCGCTTTTCGTGCAGTTCTTTGTAGTATGGCAGGCAACGCTCGTAGACCTCTTCCAGCCCCGCCGGCACGTCCTCGTCGTCTTCGAGTGGCTGGCTCTTTATACCCGAACTATCCTGGGCTTCCTCGTGCCACTCCGCCCACATCCCCCATTGAGGAACTTCTCCTGGCTCCCAAGAGAGGGCTTCGGGGATGAACGGTACGCCGAGCTTCTCGCAGTAGGCTCGTATCGTGCCTTCGGGGTCTTGCGTGAGGTCCGAAGCGTCTACTATGGCGGGCTCCTCTCCATTCTGCACGGCGAACTCGAATAGTTTGTGTTGGTCTTCGTAGCCGGTCTCTTCGAAGGTAAAGTCCGGCCAGAACCTGTGAATTGAGGCGATTACCGGCACCGGGTCCCGAATGATGAACGTGTTGGTGAACTCCGAGACGAACTCCCGGGTCATAAAGCCCGCAACATGGTAAGCCATGTCCTTGAAATACACCGGCTTCTCCCGGTATTCGAGCATCGTCGCCAGGACTTTCTCGTGCCGATACTCCTCCTTCAGCTCCGACTCGGGGAAGCGTTCGCTGCGGCGCTCGGGCGAGTAGTAGTAAGAGGCCGAAAACGGTTCGTGAAAGATCTTGAAGTCTCCCCGCTCGACGAACACCCTCTCCAAAGCGGTCGAGATCGACCGGGGTACGGCCCATAGACCAACTGGTTTGCTAGGCATCAGCGTGCTCCTTTCTTGTTATATTTTCTCCCGCCTGCGGGACAACCGTCCAGGTTATCGGGGATCTCATCGTTGCGACTCTCCCAAGCCTCTCAGATACCAGGCAAGCATTCCCAGGATGACCGCCGCGACGATGGCGAAGATCGCCGCCTGTCCGATAGCCACGGCCTGACCCAACAGGCTCATGGACACCACCATCGCCATGACGGCCAGCACGATCATGGTCCCGAAGGTGAGCATGACGCCCGCCAGCGTGTAACCCAACGCTCTCCTCTTCCACAGCCAGAACGACGACAAGAGCATGGCCGGCAGGATCCAGGCCATATCCAATACGTGTACGGCGTTGGTCGGCGTCCCGTTATCCGTCACGCTCTGCGGAACCTCTCCGGCAAGCAGGGCCGGAATAGTCTCACTCAACCACATGAAGTAGAACAGGGCGGCCAGGACCACCAGGAAGATACTCGCGGCCTTCGCGGGTGTCTCTCGCGAGAAGCGAGCTTTGATCCCCGCGAAGTCGGTGGTCGCTAGACCGCCGATCAGGGCGTATAGCGAAAAACCAAGCAGCGCTACATAAACTAAGAACAACGGGTTGAACTGCACCGCGAGCGCGTAGATGACGTAGCTGTATACGAGATAGACAAGAATTCCCAGCCATACGAGATTCGCCCGGTGCGAGCCGCGGGCCGTCAGGATCGCGCTGATCACCAAAACAGGAAGCGCAACTACCAGGGTGATGAGATCCTGGCCCACGGCCTGGGCAACGAAGTATGGCGCGTCGCGGTAGAGACCTTCTACAAATAACCCGCTCCCCGCTGCAATCGCCACCAGAGCGGTAATGGGCGCCGTGAGCCACAGCCAGACCTTCGTGGGTGTAGCGTTTCCTTTCGTACTGCTCCTTGCGGGTTTGGATCTAACCGTTGCCATCGCCTACCTCCTTGGGTCCACTTTTCACATCTTCCTCAGACGGACACCTCAGCCTCCAGCGTGTCGGCGATTCCCTCCGCCCACTGTCTTACAGCCTCCCAATCGCGGAAGTCACCTTCAGGAGCCCGCAACGCCAGCATGACGGCTTTCTCGGCGAATCCCAGCGTGTCCTTGTCGATCTTACCGGCGAAAACCCGGTGCTCGTGCGCCCCGGTGGCCGCCAGAATCTCAGCCACGTCGACCGGCTCTTCTTCCGGCTTTGGCGGGTCGCCTATCGGTCCGCTGGAGAATAGCCAGACCGACTTCCCGGCCAGGGCGTGCGCGTGACGCTCGGCTAGCTCTCGGGCCGGTTTCAGCCAGTGTCCCGCGTACAC
>JBARZO010000023.1:0-3495 GCA_049650165.1 Rubrobacteraceae bacterium | reverse complement strand
GTCAAGTGAAGTAGAGCGGCCAGGATGCTGATTAGGAGTGCTGCTCCTCGGTTCTCGAACAGCGTTCTCGCGAGAGCGTAGAAGGCCAAAAGAATAGTAACGACAAGTATAGAGTTAAGATAAGCTAGCACTAACTCGACAGCATCAGTATCCGAAACAAGGGATAAGGTGGCATGCTCCAAAAGCCACGCAGGTACGTCCAAAAACACCCGCGAGTAGTCGATGGAGTACCCTTGAAACGGATTACGAGAAGCTAAATCATTCTCGCCCAAGAATTCCCTAGTCCATGCCATGTAAATCCATTCGTCGCTATTTGCGGGTGGGGAATACTTAAATGAAGTAAAGGACAAAACTGCCATGAGACCTACAAAAGGAACCCACAGCAGGTCCACAAAAGACTTTGTAGGCGATTGCATAGTCCTCACAACGTACGATCTATAGCGAAAGCTTGCAATCGTACCTAGAATCAAGAACGCACTCACTATTAAGCCGCAAACTATTAGATAGGTGCCTATGCTCCAGTGCCGCAAAAGTGCTATCGACCCCGGAAGCCCAAAAATACCAATACTTAGAGCTAAAGCTATTGGCACACCAGCCAAGCCGGGGAACGCTTCTCTCAACAGTAGACTTGTCAGTAATGCACCAGGTACTGCAAACAGGGTGAAGCTTGCAAACAATAGCAGAAGGGGGCTCGTTGACGCTATCTCTCTCAAAGGTCCTACCAAAATTAAGGAGAAGATGCCTAACAAAGTAATCGCAACTTCCGGCCGATGTCGGAGGTCGAATAAACTTCGGGTTGCTCCTAGGCTAGCTCGTTTCTTAGCGGCCAAACAGTCCTCTTTACTCAGCGTGAAATTATGGTTGCTTTTCTATGCTGCACAATTCAGAAGTGTATCGGATTGCAAGTAGAATTGGGTTTGTCTAGCATTGCTAACAATCAAGTGTGCACTCGAAATGTCCGAGGGGATAACGAGGCGCCGGGCTCTCTACTTTATTTACTTGCTATCGCAAACGGTAGATTCACTTCGATAAAGTTGTGACCATTTCTCCCAGATACGCTCGGACGAGAAATCTTTCAAGGCTCTCTGCCGAGCCGCAGCTCCGAGCTCGGTGCGGTGGGCCTCGTTTTCAAGTAGCCGTGTGCAAGCTTTCGCCAAAGCGTCACCGTCGCCCGGAGACACTAGTAGTCCGGTTTGGCCGTCCACCACCGCGTCGGTTACGCCCGTCGACCGGAATCCGACCGTCGGCACCCCGGCCACCGCTGCTTCGAGGACCACGTTCGGAAATCCTTCCCGGTAAGAAGGGAGCGCCAGGAGATCCATCAGGTGGAAGAAGGGCGCGGTGTCGAGGGCGAAGCCGACCAGCGCCACCCGCGGATGAGATCCGAGGCGTCGCCGGTAAGATGGCGGGATCGGGTCTTCATCCTCGTGGCGTCCCAGGAGTATCAGCCGCGTCTTGGGGAAACACTCGGACAGCGTCTGGAAGGCGTCGAAGAGTTCGGGAACTCCCTTATCTCGGGCGAGCCGGCCGACGAAGCCGATCACCGGCGCGTCCTCCGGGATGCCTAATTCGCCGCGTAGCTTTAGCGACCGCTCCGTGCCGTCGCCGGGCGGGGAGAACCGCTCCGCGTCCACGCCGTTGCTGGAGCCCGCCCCGAGGACGAGCGTTTTGCTCTCCGGTGCCAGGCCCAAGTCTACGCAGACGCGGCGCAGTCCTTCGCTGACGCAGACGACGTGGGTCGCGGCGGCGGCGGTCGCACGCTCGGCGAGCCGGAGCACCTGCTTTTTGAGGCCCGTTACGGTCTCCAGGCGCAGGCCGCGGAGCGTGTAGATCCTCACCGGCACCCGCGCCATCCAGGCCGCGAGCGTGCCGAGCAGGCTGGCCTTTGGGGTGCTGGCGTTGACCACGGTCGGCTGCAGCCGACACAGCAACCGGAACAACCTGAAGAGTGAGATCAGATCCCGAACCGGACTGATGTCCCGGCGCATGGACACCGAAAACACGCGCACGCCCTCCAACTCCGCGAGCGTAGAGAGTTCTTCCCCCGGAGAGCTGACGACGACCACGTCGAAGCCGTGCTCCCGCAGGTATCCCAACTGGCCGCGGAGCAGCGTCAGGGCGCTGAGCGGGACCGTCGTGATGTACACGACGAGGGCAGGGTCTCTGTCCCGGGTGGATGGCAAGGCCCGGACTCTACTCCGGGTGGGCGGCCAGATCGGCCACGTACCACCCGGCGGCTTCGTCCAGTCCTTGACTTACCGAGTGGGTCGGACTGTAGCCCAGGAGCCGTTCGGCCTTGCTTACGTCGGCCAAAGAGTGGCGCACGTCTCCGGGCCTGAACTCTCCGAAGACCGGATCCGGCAGAGACCTGGAGGCCAGATCTGGTTGAATACGGGGCAGAACTTCCCGGATGAGATCGTATAGCTCTCCAAGGGTGGTGCTCTCGCCGTAGGCCACGTTGTAGACCTGATTCAAGGCGTCCGGGTTGTCGGTCGTGGCGGCGAGTAGGTTGGCTTGAACCGCGTTCTCCACGTAGCAGAAGTCGCGGCTCGTCTCGCCGTCGCCGTTTATGGTGCACGGACGGTCGCGGAGCAGGTTGCCGATCCACCGCGGTATCACCGCCGCATACGCGCCGTCCGGGTCCTGGCGCCGCCCGAAGACGTTGAAGTACCGCAACCCAATGATCTCCATCCCGTAGGTCCGGGCGAACACCCCGGCGTAAAGCTCGTTGACGTATTTGGTGACCGCGTAGGGGGAGAGGGGAGAGCCGATCCGGCCCTCGACCTTCGGCAATGCCTCGTGGTCGCCATAAGTCGAACTGGAAGCCGCGTAGACAAAGCGCTTTACACCGGCGTCCCGGGCGGCGACCAGCACGTTCAGAAAGCCCGTGACGTTGCTCTCGTTGGTCGCTATAGGGTCTTTGATGGAGCGCGGCACGGAGCCCAGGGCCGCCTGGTGGAGCACGTAGTCCGCGCCCTCGCAAGCCTGGCGGCAGTCGTCCAGGTTCTTGATGTCGCCCTCGATCATCTCGAAGCGATCCCACCGCTCCTCGCCGACGAGCGCCCGTACTTGCTCCAGGTTCTTGCGATGCCCGGTCGCGTAGTTGTCCAGCCCGCTGACCCGCTGGCCCAGGCCGAGCAACGTCTCAACCAGATTCGACCCGATAAACCCCGCCGCCCCGGTCACCAGCCACGTCCCCGGCTCCCGCCGTAGCCGCTCGGGGAGAGAGCTATAGGCGCCCGCCGCGCTCACAGCCGCCACACCCGGACGCCGCGCTCCCGCAGGGCTTGTATATCGAAAACGCCTTTGACGTCCGCCAGGACCGGCTCTTCCCCGTCGAACAGTTTGCCGAGGCTCTCCGGCGAGAGTTCCCGGTAAGCGCGGTGGGCCACGGCGACCACCACGGCGGCGGCCGGCTCCAGGTCTCTCCATTCCTTGAGGGTGACGTCGTACTGGCGTGCGGCGTCTTCTGGGTCGGCCATCTCGTCGTGGACC
>JBARZO010000022.1:0-2426 GCA_049650165.1 Rubrobacteraceae bacterium | reverse complement strand
CGGCGTTCGCGAGGAGCAGGGCATGGTTTACCACCAGTATCTCAGCCTCCGAGGCCGCGTCGCGGTGGAGGGAGTAGTGGCAGCCTTCCCGGTATGTGCAGGTGCGGGGTGAGCAGTCATCCCCGTCTGAGGCGATCTCGGCCCAGGCTGAGAGTGGCATCGGGAAGGTTAGGTCTTCCCTATCTCCGGTCTCGGTTTCAGCGGCCCATTTGTCGAGGTTGGCCACGAGCTCCGTGTCGAAGATCTGGCCGCTCATCAAGGTCTCCAGGTGGCGCTTGGTGCACAGGAAGTTCCGCCGGCCCTTCATTACTGCAAAAGAGATGCTTTCCTCTTCGGGGTATCCGAGAAGCTCCGCAGTGGCGCTTCTAAGGGGCGGGAGGTCTTCGGTGAGTAGCTGGGCCTGGAGAGCCAGGGTGGCGGTGGAGATTACGACCTTCTCCCCGCGCTGGGCGGCCCGAAGTATCGCCGGCGCCAGATAGCCTAAAGACTTTCCCGTGCCCGTAGGCGCATCAGCCAGGAGGATGGATTTGTAGTCGAAGCATTCCTCTACGGCCGCGGCGAGGGCTACCTGTTCGGGGCGCTCGCTGTAGCCGGGCTTGCGGGTAGAGAGCGGGCCGTCCGCGGCGAACAGCAGGCTAGAGTCTGTAATGGCCTCTCCCCTACTTCCTCCACCGGACTGCCCTTTGCCGGATCCTCCCCGTGCTCTGCTCACCCGGAGATTATACGGTCCACACATGAAACTTAGCCAATAAATAGCGGGCTCTCCCGATCTTTTGGTGAAATGGTACGCGCTATCCAAAGATCCTTCAGGCACTTCCTGCTTCCTACGAATCTTCTCTACGCGGGCCAAAGACCATGCTGAGAACAGCTACGCCAGCGAAGACGGCGAAAGTAGTCTGTAGCCCGCTCGCTCCGACGAGAACTCCGGCGAGGTAGGAGCCGAGTATCTGCCCGGCGGCGATGAGCAGGAATGCGGCTCCTAAACCCGCCGACGGACGATCCCGGAAGACCCTGACGGACCACACCAACAGTATCCCGGTGAGCATGATGTAGGTCGCGCCAAAGACGGCAGCACTCGGGTAGGCGACAGGGAGAACACCCGGCGCCGCTGCCAGCATCCCGATCGAAACCGCCATCGCGAGCAGAGCCCCGCGTAAGACCAGGCCGAGGCCGAACCTGCCTACCAGGTCTCCTGCGGCCCCGCCCAAAAGACCCGAGACTCCGAGCACAACCCAGAAGGTGGTCGAGCCGATCCGGCCCAGGTCGCCGGCCTGAACGACCAGGTCTCTGGAGAACGTCCAGTAGGCGGCGCTCGCAAGCCCCAACCCCACCGAGGCCGCAAACAGTGGCAAGGACCTACGACCGACCAGCCAGCCAAAGGTGATCCGTTGTGGACCTTCCGGGTCTGTCGCCGACCTTACGGCTTCCTCTACAACTTCCTGTCTCTCTCCAACCTCCTCCGAAGATTCCTCGACGCCGTTTGAGTTACCGGCGGGCATGACGGCAAGGTTCCACGCAAGAACCACGAGCCCCACTGCAGCGAAGGCTGCCCATGCCAGACGCCACTGGTCTGCGGCAATGAGCGCCACCGGACCGGAGAGGGCGACCCCTACGCTGGTACCGGAGTTGATGAGGGTGTTGGCCCTATCTTGCCGGCTGCCACCGAACACCCTGGAGACTGCCTCGGCCATCGGCGGTGAGGCGAGCCCGGTGCTGCTGCCCGCTATGAGAACCCCCGCAGCAAGAAAAGGAGCACTAGGGGCGACCGTAACGAGCGCCATGCCCACTACGGCCGTTCCGCCAGCGGCGGCAACCATAAAGCGCGGACCTACCTTTGAGGTGTAGGTAAGAGAGATCGTTATAGCAACGCAGTACCCCACATAAGAGCCAGAACCGATCAAGCCCAGCAACGCAGCGTCCAGACCAAACGCTTCCCGTATTTCAGGCAAGAACAGCCCGTAGGCGAAGCGGGCCAATCCGTAGGTAACCGCGATCATCGCCAGCCCAGCCGGCACCAGCCCGAGGCTACTTTTCATTGCAGCCTTCATTGTGCAGAGTACCATCTGCGGCACCGAAGGCCCGAAGCAAACTCTCTACCTTTATTCCTCGACCAATCTACACCGGGCGTGTGTCCCGTTACGGGCTTCTCGCCACGCATTACCGCAAGCCCACGATCCATCTCCCCGTAGAAGTTTGCCAACTTCCTCATCGCCCTCTGTACCGAAACCATAGCTATCCTCCTTCCAGTTTGAAGATCCACTTCGATCCCCTAAGTACACAAGTCTGTCTACTCCGACTATTGTAAGTACACAGACCTGTATAATCAAGGGGAAATAGACGAAAGGTTAGCTATGACCGAAAAAGACAACTTGCGGGGAAGTGCAGGGCTCAATACAACGAGAAAAAGGCCTGCTGCTAAAAAGGTA
>JBARZO010000021.1:0-27109 GCA_049650165.1 Rubrobacteraceae bacterium | reverse complement strand
GGAGCAGGTCGTTTTGCTCGACTGTCTCTCGGGTTGGGTATCCAATTTGTTGCTCGCACGCGAGGGAGAGGGCGAAGAAGCGGTTTTGGATACGGTGATCGATGCTGTAGATGAGCTGCTTGCGGTGGTCCGGGAGTCGGAGAAGACGGTCGTGGTCGTTACCAACGAGGTCGGTAGCGGAGTCGTTCCGGCATACTCGCTGGGACGTTGGTACCGCGATGCTCTGGGGCTGGCGAATCAGCGGGTGGCGGCGGAGGCCGATGCCGTTTGTTTGATGGCCGTCGGTCTTCCACTCGTGCTGAAGGGGAAATTTCCGGCGGTAGCCGATTGACCCAAAGTGTCTCCGAGGCTATGCTGCCGTTTGGTAAACAGGTGTTGGAAGGGGTCAGGAAGCCGGTTAGAGTCCGGCGCGGTCCCGCCACTGTAACCGGGGAGCGAGCCCTATAGCAGAGCCACTGTCGGCGGTGCCGGTGGGAAGGTTGGGGCGAGTGTCGAGCCGGGAGCCAGGAGACTGATCTTCCACCCACAAAATTCCGAACGGGGCGCGGACCCCGAGAAGGAGTTGTCTTGAACGGAGCGCTACTGGTTGCCGGGACCCACTCCGACGCCGGAAAGAGCGTCGTGGTGGCCGGTATCTGCCGCTGGCTCGCCCGCGAAGGTGTCAGCGTGGCCCCCTTCAAGGCTCAGAATATGTCGCTCAATTCTTACGTGACACGGGAAGGAGCGGAGATCGGGCGGGCCCAGGCCGCTCAGGCCGCAGCCGCCCGCGTCGAACCCGAAGCCGTGATGAACCCCGTACTGCTCAAGCCTTCCACGGACCGGCAGGCGCAGGTGATAGTCCTCGGTAAACCCTGGAACACAGCCGGCGCCCACGGCTACGTGAATATGAAGGAAGCACTCTTGCCGGTCGTCTTGGAGTCGCTCGAAGAACTCCGGCGGCGCTTCGATGTCGTCGTCTGCGAGGGGGCCGGGAGCCCGGCTGAGATAAACCTGCGCGAGAACGACCTCGTTAACATGGGCCTCGCGCGTGCAGCAAACCTGCCGGTGGTCGTCGTGGGAGATATAGACCGGGGTGGCATGCTCGCCAGCTTCTACGGTACGCTCGCGTTGCTATCGGAGAAAGACCAGGCGCATGTAGGCGGATTTCTGGTAAACAAGTTTCGGGGGGATCCGACGCTGTTGGCTCCGGGCCTGGATCAACTGTCTCAGCTTACGGGACGCCCGATCCTCGGCACGCTACATTATGCGACGGGCCTTAGTATAGACGGGGAAGATTCTGTCGCCCTAGATGCGCCGCGCGGGACAGCCCAGCCGCTGGGAAAAGACATTTTGCGGGTCGCGGTGGCCCGGCTCGCCAGGATCTCCAACTTCACCGACTACGACGCCCTCGCCCACGAACCCGGCGTTACAGTCTCATTCACCGCTTCACCATCGGAGATACTCGCCGCCGACCTCGCCGTCATCCCCGGCACCAAAGCAACCGTGGCGGATCTCGCGCAACTGCGGGAATGGGATCTGGATGAAGCCTTCGCCGAGCGCGCCCGGCGCGGCCTACCGACCCTGGGTGTCTGCGGCGGTTACCAGATGCTTGGAACCTGGATCTCAGACAACGTAGAGAGCGAAAGATCCGAAACCCCGGGCCTCGGTCTCCTACCCGTAGAAACCGTCTTCGAGGAAGAGAAGCTGCTAACCCGACCTCAAGGGAGGGCGTCGGGGTTCGGTAACGCGGAAGTTTTGGGGTATGAGATCCGTCACGGAAGAGTCCGCCGCAACGGTGGCGAGCCGCTGTTCATCTCCGACGGCTACGAAGAAGGCTGCCGGATTGGCGCCGTCTTCGGAACCTCCTGGCACGGCGTAATGGAATCCGACGGTTTTCGTAGCAGTTTTCTCAGCCTCGTGGCGGAGGTGCGAAACCTCGACTGGGTGCCCGGAGAGCAAAGTTTCGCTGCCGCACGCGAAGCGCGACTGGAGAAACTTGGAGACCTTATCGCCGACAACGTGGACCGCGAAGCCCTGATGCGACTGATAGATTCCGGTCCACCCCGCAGGCTGCCGACGTTGAGCCCCAGACTGATAAACAACCCGGCGCCGAAACCGGTGCAGGAAGTGCAGAACACCTCGACAGGAGGGACGTAGTTTGAGCGAGACACGAGAGAACCGGGAACCGAGGGAGGAGCGGCTACAGCGCAGGGCCAACAGGGAGCGGCCCATGCTCGTCGTAAACACCGGACACGGCAAGGGCAAGAGCACGTCGGCTTTCGGGGTCATGCTCCGCGGGTGGGCCCGAGGCTACAAGGTGGGCGTCTACCAGTTCCTGAAGAGCGGCAAGTGGAACATCGGTGAGCAGAAGGCCGCCGAGACTCTAGGCAACATAGACTGGTTCAAGATGGGCGACGGCTGGACCTGGATGGTACAGGATCTCGACCACTCCGCCGACCTGGCCCGCGAGGGTTGGGAGGAGGTTCAGCGCCGCCTGGCGGACGAGACCTACGACATGCTTCTGTTGGACGAGTTCACCTACCCTATGAAGTTCGGCTGGATAGACGCCGCGGAGGTGGTAGAGGTTCTGCAAAACAGACCTGGTTTCCAGCACGTCATCGTCACCGGGAGGGACGTGCCGGAGGAGTTGGTCGCGGCCGCGGATCTGGTCAGCGAGGTTACGAAGATAAAGCATCCGATGGACGATGGTTATAAAGGGCAAAGAGGGATCGAATGGTAACAGCTTCGCGCCCTGGAGCATACTCGTACTGCGGATGAAGCGGGCTGGCGGCTTCGAGAAACCGGCGACGCTCCTCTTGGCGCTGGCCCTTGACCTCGGCGCCGGAGAGCCGCCGGCCCGCATCCACCCGGTGGTGGGAATGGGCAAGCTCATCGAGCTCTGTGTCCGACGGGCTCCCAAAGGTCCCCGACGGGAATTGGTCTACGGGACGGCGTGCGCGGCCCTGGTGCCCCTGGTTCCGGCGCTGGGGGCCGGGCTCTCGCTCCAGGCGTTGAAGCCGGGACCGTTGCGGCTCGTCGCGGGCGCGTGGCTGTTGAAGTCTTGCTTCGCTTATCGTGCCCTCGAAAAAGCGGCCTACGCAGTCGCCGAACCGCTCGCCGCGGACGACCTCCCGGCGGCCAGAGAGGCGCTGCTCGCCCTCGTCAGCCGCGACCGCTCGAAACTCGACGCCTCCGAGGTCTCCGCCGCCGCCATCGAGTCCCTGGCCGAGAACCTGAGCGATGGATTCGTCGCGCCGCTGCTGGCGTACGCCGTCGGTGGCCTGCCCGCCACCGTTTCCTACCGGGCGGCGAACACCGCTGACTCCATGATCGGCTACCGGGGTGAGTACGAACACCTCGGCAAAGCCGCCGCCCGCCTGGACGACGCGCTCAACCTCATACCCGCGCGCCTGACGGCGCTAATGATCCTGGTCGTCTCCGATGCCAATGTCGGCGGGGTCTGGCGCGCCCTCGTGGGCGACCACGACAAAACCCCGAGCCCGAACGCCGGCTGGCCGATGGCCGCAGCAGCAGGAGCTCTGGACGTCTCACTCCGTAAGCCGGGCAGTTACTGCCTCAACGAAGCTGCGAGGGAGCCATGCCCCAAAGACATCCACAGCGCCATCTCTCTCGTTCGGCGGGCCGCCGCTCTTTGTGCGGTCTTCGCGCTGGTGATAACAGTGTTGGGCAAGAAGGTCGCCTGATGCCCGCCCGGCCCAACCCGCAGTTCGCGGAGGTCTCGCCGGTGGCCCACGGGGCCCTCGATCATGGGGAGTTAGCCCGATTGGGGATCGAGCCGGAAGACGTTACCGACTTCAGTTCCAGTATTAACCCCTACGGTCCGGCTCCGGTGGTCGAGGAGGCGGCCCGGGCGGCGAATATCGGGCGCTACCCGGACAAGGAGTGCCGGGAGCTGGGGCTCGCGCTCTCGGGGCGCCTGGAGGTGGATGCGTCCTCTATCTCGGTCGGAAACGGGTCCGCCGAACTCATAGACCATCTGGCCCGCATCTACCTCGATCGGGGAGACGCAACCCTCATCGTAGGGCCGACCTTCGGCGAGTACGAACGGTCCAGTCGCCTGTGCGGCGCCCGGGTGGTCAACCACAACCGGCGGGTGTCGGGCTCAGAAGTAGACCTGAACTTCCACAGCCTCCTCGAAGCTATCGAGCGGGAGAGGCCGCGCCTGATCTGGTTCTGCAACCCCAACAACCCGACCGGCGACTACCTGAACCGGGATTCCATCGAACGGCTGCTAGAGGCGACTGCTCGCGTTGGCGGGCTCCTCGTATTGGATGAAGCCTATCGGGACCTGATGCTCGAAGGAGAGCCCGAAGACTTTACTGATCTCATCTCCGGCGCCCTCGTGCTGTTGCGCTCCATGACCAAGAGTCATGCGCTCGCCGGGTTACGGCTCGGCTATGTCCTGGCTGCACCGGATACTATACGGGCTCTCTCCATCGTCCGTCCTCCCTGGAACGTCGGGGCGCCCGCCCAGGCCGCCGGGATAGCAGCGCTCTCCGCCCCGGCCCTGAATCATTTGGAGGACAGCCGGCGGAGCATGGTCCATACCGCCGGACGACTGCGCCGGGAACTGCTGAGGCTCGGCCTCGAAGTGCCGCCAGGCCGGGCGAACTACCTGCTCGTAAAAGTAGGAGACGCGGCCCGCTTGCGGCGCAAGTTATTAAGCCGGGGTTTTCAGGTGCGGGACTGCGCCTCTTTCGGTTTACCGGAGTACATTCGGGTGGCCGTGCGGCTCCCGGAGGAGTGCCGGCGTTTGGTCTCGGAGATCGGGGCGTTGCTCGGCGATTGACGGGCGAGGCTAATCCTGGTAGCGTCCTTTTCGTAGATGTAGCGTCATGGTGCAAGGGAAGCCGGTTAAAGTCCGGCGCGGTCCCGCCACTGTGTGCGGCGAGGCCGGAGATCGCTTCGGGGGAGTTACGGACTCCCCGGTCACTGGGCTTCAGAAAGCCCGGGAAGGCAGCGAACTCCGGCGTCAGAGTCGTGAGCCAGGAGACCTGCCAGGGCGCGTAAACCCAAGAGACTCTTCGAGGAAGGAGTGGGAACGATGCGCGACACCGGTTTCTATTAACGCTCCCTGCGGCACCACGGGTAAACAAAGTTAGTGTGCTCCAGGGAGGATCTCTTGTACAGAAAGATAATCTTGTTGTTGGCCGCTTTTACTATGGCGGTCTTTGTTGCGGCGTGCGGCCAGGAGTCCTCGCAAAGCGGGTCTACGACCGGCGGCACGTCAGGCGGCGGGGGAGGCGAGACGGCGTCCTCCACATTCCCGGTTACCGTTACGGACTCTCTAGGACGGAAGGTCGAGATAGAGGAGCGGCCGGAGCAGATCGGCTCGCTGGCGCCGAGCGCCACTGAGACCCTCTTCGCCGTCGGTGCGGGGAATCGGGTCGCTGGGGTAACGACCGCCGATGACTACCCGCAACAGGTCGAGAGCATAGAGAAGATCGGGGACTACCAGCAGACGAACACCGAGAAGATAGCCTCGCTCGGCATAGACGTCATCATACAATCCTTCGATGGCTATACGAAAGAACAGGCCAAAGACCTGGAGAAGAAAACCGGGGCCAAAGTCGTGGCGCTGAACCCCACCAGCGTAGATGAGGCAATAGACAGCGTCAGCCAGGTAGGCAAGGTCGTCGGCAACACCGAGAAGGCCCAGGTCGTCGAAGAGCGGCTGCGGAGCGAGTTGGGTCAGCTAGAAAAACAACTCGAAGGCGTATCAGAGCCGACGGTTTTCTACGAGCTCGGCTACGATCCCCTGTTCACCGTCGGGCCGGGAAGCTTCGTTCAGGACGCCATCCAGAAGGCTCGTGGTAAGAACGTTACCGCCGATGCCAAACAAGCCTATCCGCAATACTCGGTCGAGAAGCTGCTCCAGGACGACCCGGAATACTACCTGGCCGGCCGTAGCTCCGGCGCGACCGTCGAGAGCATAGTGAGCCGTCCGCCATATTCCTCTTTGCAGACTGTACAGCAGGACAAAGTCTTCGTCATAAACGACGATCTGGTCAACCGTCCGGGACCCCGGATCGTGGACGGGGTACGAGAGATTGCCGAGACCATCCATCCCGACGTCTTCGGTGGAGGTGGCACGACCAGCGGAGGATGATAGGAACTTCGGAGCACACCCACGTCAAGCTCGTCCGCCACACCCAGACGGATTGGAACAAGGAGGGCCGCTACCAAAGCCACTCCAACCGTCCCCTGACGGAGTTCGGGAGGCTGCGGGCAGAAGCTGCGGTCTCCCGGCTCCGTCAGGGTGTGTACACGGCGGTTGTCTCCACCGGCCTCTACCGCACCGACAGCATCGCCGCCAGAGTCGCGCGTGAGCAACGTCCAGAGGTGGAGGTGGAGAAGGACGAACGGTGGCGCGAGGTGGACCACGGGCTCTGGGAGGGACTGACCCACGAAGAGGTTTCTACCCGATACGACGAACAGGCCCGGCAACGCTTCGGAGATTTCTGGAACAGCCGGGCGCATGGGGGAGAGAGTGGCTCCGACCTGTGGGAGCGCGTCGAGGCGGCGTGGGAGGATCTGCTGCGGAGCAACGCCGGCGGGCGGGTGCTAGCTGTGGCTCACGGAGCCCCGATCCGGCTGCTCCTCTGCCATCTACTCGGGTTGCCATTCGAGCAACACTGGAGACTCCGGACGGACCTCGGCGGCATTACTTCATTAGACGTCTACCCATCAGCAACCATTCTACGAACCTTCAACGAAGTGCCGTCGTTGGAAAGGAACCTGCAATGAACCTGGAGGAAAAGATCTCTCGAATACCAAACCTCGACCGGGAGGCGATGGAGGTCGCTGAGGTCCGCCAGAGCCACCTGACAAAGCCCGCCGGCGCGCTCGGGCGGCTGGAGGAGTTGAGCATCCGGCTGGCAGGCATTACCGGCGAGGCCCGACCCCGCTTGTCGGACCGGTCGCTCGTGGTAGCCGCCGCGAGCCACGGCGTAACCGAAGAAGGAGTGAGCGCTTATCCGGCTTCGGTTACAGCGCAGATGGTCCAGAACATCCTCGGCGGCGGAGCGGCAATCAACGTACTTACGGATACGGCTGGGGCTCGGCTGATCGTGGTAGATGCGGGCGTGGAACCCGAGCCGGGGCCGCATCCCGAACTCCGCAGCGTCCGTCTCGCACCCGGTACGCGCAACATGCTGCGGGAGCCGGCGATGACGCGGGAAAACGCCTCTAGCATAGTCGAGGCGGGCATAGCTCTGGTCGAGGAGTTGGCGGACGTTGGAACGACTTTACTGGGATTTGGCGACATGGGTATCGGCAACACGACCGCTGCAGCGGCGGTCGTCGCGGCTATAACCGGTACGCCGGTGGAGAAAGTTACCGGACGCGGAACCATGATCGAGGACGAAGTGTTGGAGAGAAAGCGGGCTGTTATCTCCAGCGCACTCGAACTCCATCAGCCAGACCCGGAAGATGCGCTCGATGTCTTGAGTGCGGTCGGCGGATACGAGATCGGCTTTCTCGCCGGTTGTTGTCTGGGGGCTGCCACCCGTCGTATACCCATAGTCCTGGATGGGCTGCCGGTTGTATCAGCAGCGTTGTTGGCCGACAAACTGGCCCCGACCGTGCGAAACTACATGATCGCCGGGCATCTCTCGGTCGAGCCGGGGCAGACCTTCGCGCTGCAGCATCTCGGGCTGGAGCCGCTACTCGACCTCGGGATGCGGCTCGGTGAAGGGAGTGGGGCGGCGCTGGCGATGCCGGTGGTGGTCGCCGCCGCCCGTACCCTGGACGAGATGGCCACCTTCGGCGAAGCGAGCGTGGACGAGGAGATCGATGCCGGATAAGCCGAACCGTCAGCGGAAGAATCTCTGGGGGCCGTTGCAGCCGCTCGGGGAGGCGATCCGCTTTCTAACCATGTTCCCGGTCCCCGGCCTGCCGCCGATGAAAGAAGCGACCGTCGCCCGCGCAATGGTCGCTTTTCCACTGGTGGGCTTCCTGATCGGGGCTTGCGGGGCGGTCGCCGGACTGGCGGCTGGCTGGCTGTTCGGTGAGCCGCTGCGGGCCGTGGCGGTGGTCGTTGCCTGGATGGTCGTGACCTGGGGGCTGCATCTGGACGGTCTCGCCGACAGCGCCGACGCGCTCTTTTCGTGGCGTCCTCGGGAGCGGAAGTTAGAGATCATGAAAGACAGCCGCATCGGCACGATGGGTTCTCTGGCCCTGATCTCCGGGGTTCTGATAAAGGTCGGGGCGATCTATAGTCTCGGTTCTTTGTGGTGGGTCGGGGCGCTGCTCGCGCCGATGTGGGGCCGCTGGTCCGACATCTACGGTATCTTCTTCTTCCCGGCGGCCCGCGAGGGCGGCATGGGCCGCAACTTCAACGATCAGGTCCGGCGGATGGATTTCATCTTCGCCACCGCCAGCGCGATCCTGATCGGGGGTCTCCTACTCCCGCCGTGGGGCGCCCTCGCCGGGCTGGTTGTCCTGGTCGTGGCCCACCTTCTGGCCCGCTGGATGGTCGGTGTCCTCGGCGGCCTGACCGGCGACACTTACGGCGCATTATCCGAGGTAGGGGAGATCGTGGTTCTCCTGACGCTCGCCGCGCTCGTCCACCACGCGGTATTGTGATCTTCGGATGAGCAGTAGGAGAAACAGCGTCTATCTAGTCTGGGTGCTCGGCTCCCTGTGCGCCGTGGTCGCGGCCGGGATTCTTGCCCTGGGCATCGGTCCGGCCTGGCTAACACCGCCGGAAGTCCTCCGGTCCTTGTTCGGTGGCGGGGAAGAAGTCTCCCAGACTATCGTGCTGGACATCCGGTTGCCTCGTATAGTCCTCGCGGCGCTGGTAGGCTGCGCCTTGGGGATTAGTGGTGCGGCTATGCAGGGACTCTTTCGAAACCCGATGGCGGACCCGTATATCGTCGGAATCTCACCGGGCGCCGCTTTGGGGGCCGTGCTGGCCACGGTGCTGGGACTTTCGGCGAGCTTCGCGGGTCTTTCGGCGGTTCCGCTGGCCGCTTTCGTGGGGGGGACCGGGGCGGCGTTGGTGGTCGTCATGCTGGCCCGTCGGGGTGGAAGGTTCCCGGTGACGGATCTCTTGCTGGTCGGGCTCGCAGTCGGGGCGTTTGCGGGAGCCTTGTATTCGTTCTTTATATTGACGCTCGACGATGGACGGATCGCCAGCGTACTTTTCTGGCTCCTCGGATCCTTCGCTCCTTCCGATTGGGGGCGGGTTCTAGTCGCCTTGCCGTATCTTTTGTTCGCCGTAACCGGGCTCATGTTCATGGCCCGCGACCTGGACGTGTTCTCGCTCGGTGAGGAGGAAGCCGGGTATTTGGGGTTGCGGGTCGAGCGGCTCAAGATGATCTGTATAGCATTCGCGGCCCTGGCGGCGTCGGCGGCGGTTGCCGTCAGCGGCGTGATCGGCTTCGTCGGCCTGATAGTGCCGCACGTCGCCCGGCTTCTGGTCGGCCCCCGCCACATCCTCCTGCTCCCCGTGTCCGGGCTCTGGGGAGCGGCTTTTCTAATCCTGGCCGACGCCGTAGCCCGAAGCGTCCTTCCATCTTCCGAGATACCGGTCGGCGTCATCACCGCCCTTTGCGGCGCGCCCTGCTTCCTCTACCTCCTCCGCCGGAGCCGCAAGCATGACTTCTAAAACCCCCGGGATGACGCTCAAGATCAACGACGTGAGGGTCGGCTATGGGGCGGATGACAAACTTCACGGCGTCACGCTGAACCTCGTCAGAGGCTCTTTTCTGGCGGTCGTTGGCCCGAACGGTAGCGGC
The DNA here is from genome assembly GCA_049650165.1 of Rubrobacteraceae bacterium. GTDB lineage: Bacteria > Actinomycetota > Rubrobacteria > Rubrobacterales > Rubrobacteraceae > SIRX01. The sequence continues at coordinate 17,369 of JBARZO010000021.1, read as the reverse complement.
AAGAGCACGTTGCTCCGCACGATGGCCCGCGCTTTGCGACCCCGCCTCGGGACCGTATTGCTCGACAACCGACCGGTCGGCAACTGGAGCCCGAAAGCTTTCGCCCGGGAAGTGGCGATCGTGGTCCAGCAAGGTTCTCCGGCTTTCGACTACACGGCCTACGAGGTCGTGGCGCTGGGCCGTACTCCGCACGGCGGGCGTCTGACCCCGGATAAGGACCGCAACCGGATAGTGGAGAGATCCATGCGGGAAGTTGGAGTCTGGGAGTTCCGGGAGCGTCTGATGGGCGGGCTCTCCGGCGGTGAACGGCAACTCGTGACGCTCGCCCGGGCACTGGCCCAGGAGCCGGACGTGCTGCTCCTGGACGAACCGACGAACCATCTGGATATTCACCATCAGGTCGCTTTCATGGAGGTGTTGCTCCGTTTGAACGCGGCCGGGAAGACTATCTTGATGGTCGTCCACGACCTGAACCTGGCGGCCCGGTATGCAAAGCGGATAGTGGTGTTGCACGAAGGCCGCATCTCCGCCGCCGGAACACCCAGCGTCGCGTTGCGTCCGGAGGAAATAGAGGCCGCGTTTGGGGCCGAGGTCGAACTCTCCATCTCGCCCCGCACCGGCGCGCTCCAGATACAGCCGGTGGGCATCCCGGCGCGACAGACTGATTCTCCAGAAGTACATGTCATCTGCGGCGGCGGCTCTGGCGCGTCCCTCATGCGGCGTCTTAGGGAGGAAGAAAAGCCTTTCTCGGCGGGCGTCGTGAGCGCCGGTGACACGGACCACGCCGTAGCCCACTCTTTAGGCGCGCCGTTGGTCGAAGCCGAATCCTACGCACCCGTCTCGGAGGAAGCCCACGAGCGCAACGTCGAGGCTGCGAAAAACGCCCGGCTCGTAGTCGTCTGCGACATGCCTATAGGCCGCGGAAACCTGCGCAACCTGGAGGCCGCGATGGTGGCCCAGGAAAATGACGTTTCGGTAGTTCTGCTCCGCGACGGATTGCCGCTCTGGGCCCGGGAGCGGGATTATACCGGTGGGGAGGCGACCCAGTTGCTGGAGCGTCTGGTGGAGCGGGGAGCCTCGCCGGTAGAATCCGTAGATGAGGTCGTCGGGGTTCTTGATGAGCAGGTTTCGGCGGCAGGCGTGGAGTTCGAGAACAGATAGAGAGCTGGAGTTTATCCTTGCGTTCGAACTGCACACTCGACCAACATCCTGCTCAGGATAGCGGCTAAAAGCTCCGCTTTGTGTGCTGCGCAAGCCGCGGCAAAAATGTCAAAGTGGGTACGGACCAGGCTCCGATGCCACTGGACAAACATTCGACAAAAGCTTCACTCGATGGTCTCTGCCAGACCGCGAACAGCGTATAGATGAAGATCCGCACGACAGTCGGGGCAAAGTCCGCATAGTTAGGCAGCCGCTACCGCCATCAGGGATCGCCACCAACTTACCTTCGATAAAAGGTCCGTCATCGCACACCTTTTTGGGTTTCCATTCCTACGGTTTTCATCTCACCCGACGCTCTTTACGAACGGCTCTCAAGTCCCAACTGACCCCGAAAAGCAGTGCGAGCAGCGCAGTCTCCACCAGGGTGGCGGTGAGGTTGAGCGGTTCCACCGGCAGTCGCGCGAACCCGAGCAAAGCCGGAAATCCGAAGAAGCGGGTTACGGTCCAGGTGAGAACGACGCAAGTGTTGATCAGAATGCCGAAACGCACCGTCCACTTGCCGGGACCGAACAAGAGGCTCACCGCCAGAAAGCCCTGGCAGATGGCTACCAGGAGTACGAAGAATCCACTCAATGGGCGAACTACGAACTCAGCGGGCAGAATCCACAGGTGGATCAGTTGCGAGGTGAACGCCAGTGCCGCTGCCGGATAGTGAAGGCGCAGTCTTCTTCCAATGGTCTTCGCCACCATCTCAGACCACCTCGAAGTTCGCCATCATCATCATGTCCTCGTGCTCCAGGTTGTGGCAGTGGAAGACGTACTTTCCTCGGTAACCTTCGAACCTGGCGGCCAAGCGCACCGTTCCGCCCCGCGTAAAGACAGTGTCCTTCCAACCGGCTTCGTAGGGTTCGGGCGGCCTGCCGTTGCGGGAGAGAACTTTGAAGTGGACCAGGTGCAGGTGGATGGGGTGTTGTGGGTCCGCGGTTATCTCCCAGATTTCAGTAGAGTCCAGGCGCGGACGGGCGTCTATGCGATCCGGATCGAAGACCTTGAAGTTTATGGTGGACATTCCGCCCCAGGCCCCTCCCGCGATGAACTGGAACCGGCGCGTTACCACCGCCTGTTCCGGGTTGGGGAGGTTCAGGTCAGGGGCGAGTCTATCGGGCACGGTGCTCTCCTCATTTTCCCGACGTGCCACCACGAAGCGCATTACGTCCGCCACACGGCCCTCACCTTCCAGGTTCTTGAGCGTCACTTCGGTGCCGACCGGATAGCGGGAGAAGTCGATCACCACGTCGAAGCGCTCCGCCGGAGAAGCGAGGATACTGTCGTGGGCGACAGGTGCTTCCAGCAGTCCACCGTCGCTGCCTATCTGGACGAATGGTTTACCGTTGGGTGGCGGCGGATCGAGGGCGAGGTTGTAGACCCGGGCGTTGGAGGCGTTGAGGATGCGGAATTGGTAGCGGGCGTTCGAGACTTCCATAAACGGCCACGGCGCGCCGTTGACGAGGATGGTGTCTCCGAACATCCCGTTGATCGCGTTAGCCAGGGTGCCGTGCTCGCCCTGTAGAGAAGAATCCACCGACGGGTAGTAGAAAGAGCCGTCCTGTTCGAAGGTCCGGTCGCACATCATGAGCGGTACATCTTTTTCTCCTTTGGGCAACGGAAGCTCGTCTTCGATCTCGTCTCGTATCAGATAGAAGCCGGCGAGCCCCCTGTAGACCTGCGGGCCAGTGAAGTCCATGCGGTGGTCGTGGTACCAGAGCGTCGCCGCGCGCTGTTCGTTTGGATACGTGTAGTCCTTGAACAGGTGAGAGTGTCCTTTCGTGGAACCGTGATCTCCGTGCCCGGAAGTGGCGGGCTCATGACCTTCGGGAAGGATCAGGTCTGTCGGATATCCGTCGCTCTCGGGTGGCGTCTTGCCGCCGTGCAGGTGCGTGGCTACCGGAACCGGCAGCTCGTTCCATTGACGTACGACGACCTTACGACCGCTCCTGGCCTCGATGGTTGGACCGGGAAACATTCCATCATAGCCCCATATAGTCGTCTGCAAACCGGGCAGGATCTCCTGCCTTGCCGCCTTCTGTGCGATCTCGTAGTAGTCGGTAGAGGCGTCTATCCTGGTAGGTTTGAGCACCGTCGGAATTGGCAGCGGGACCGAGAATGGCTCTACACTTGGGCTCGTTACCGCTTCTGCAGCACCCAGCCGGGCTATTGGGACCGACACCGTACCCAGGGGCAATGCGAGCCCCACTCCGCCCATGAGCCCCAGCTTCAAGAACTTACTGCGGGTCATCCTCATGCGACTTCCTTTCCAAGATTTCTGGACGTATCTTCACCACACCAGCTACTCGATGGCTTCTCTTTTTCTCACCGTCCTAGCAGCCGGTCAGGGACATCCAACTCGCTTTCGATGGCATTGATGGTTTCTTGAAGATCCTGCTCCATCTGGCGCGTATAGTTCAGGCCCTGGATGAACCGGGCGATCCACCAGCCAACCCCCGTAGCCACGTTCTCTACCGCGTAGATAACGTGGCTGCCGCCCGCCTCGTAAGGCTCGACCGAGAATGTGCCTCTGTACCACCACCCGCCCTCGGTGGTTACGGTCTGTTTTTGCTCGTCCACCTTGATGCCCAACTCTCCCGCCTCCGAGGAGGAATGGGTAACGTAGGGTTGCGGACCCTCGTGCCGGGCGATGGCCCGTTGGTCCACGCCCGACAGCCCGGTCGTATTGTTTAGCAACGATCTCCACACCCGCTCGGGCGGGGCGTTCACCACCCCGGATACCTCCCATGCAGAGTTTCGCGAATTAACCACTGCTTTCTCTGTTTCCCGACGTCCGCAACCGGATTGCCACAACCGTACCGGCGACAGCGGCCAAGTGCCCGACGATGCCGAGCCAAATACCCGTCTGCGTCACGACGTCGATCAGAACACCGATCAGTGCGCCCGCTGCAAACCCGCCCCAAGCCCCGACCAGCCCGCGCGCAAGCGCCATGAGAGGTGCGTGCATTCGCATGGCGCCGCCGACGGCCGCGCCGATCAATCCGACTACGGTGACGGAGAGGGTGGGGAGGATCATTGACTGAACCTCCGGTCTTACAGTATGTTTCCAGAGCTGCACAGGCCTTCGTGGTCGCGTGACCGGCCTCTTCTCATAGCACTTCCGAGATTCGCCATATTGCCTCCTATCGTTTATTTTCCGTATGTCAGGAGGCTATAGGTAACCCGGTGGCAAAGGCATCAGACGAAAGACGGATTCAGGTGGTTGATAAGGGTTGATTCTTGGCATCGGGAGGAAAAGATGAACGTTTACATACAGCGACCTACGCCAATAATTTGAGATCGTGGGCCCGGGTGAGGGTCTCGGCGCGGTTGCGCGTACCCAACTTACGGTAGACGTTGCTGGTGTGAGACTTTATCGTGCCGACGGTGACGAAGAGATCCCGCGCTATCTCCGAGTTGGTCCGGCCCGAGGCGAGGAGTGTCAGGACCTCTAGCTCACGTTCACTCAAAGGGTCGTCGAGCGGGAGTGAAGCTTCGCTACTTTCGACGTTCGACTCAGGGGCCGTTAGTCGCATTTCCGGTAGCCCGCGACGGTCCTCTTTTCGCAGGGCGTATGCCTGGATCCCATCTTCGACCAGCAACGAGAGATAACCTTTGCGGGTCAGCTCTTCGAGCATTCCGGCAGCCTCGTCCGCCGTCAGAGAGGTCTGTATGGCCGCCGTGATGGGGGTCAGCTCACCGCGCTCACCGAGTGCTTGCAGAAGCTCTTTCTCCTTCTCCTTGTCACTCGGTACGGAACGGGGCGTTGCTGGAGGTGACAGGAGGCGATTTGTCTGCCAAAGTAGGGCCGCCGGGATCACCGTCCCGAACGCCAGAACCCACGCCCATTCCCATGCAGATTCGGCCAGGTTGACGCCGATAGCCATGACCGAGATACACCAGAGGGCGACGCCCAGAATTACCAGGGGCGCCACCATAGGGTGCCTGTCGCCGGGAGATTGTGCATTCCACGCTTCGTCCTCGTTCCGCACAGTCAAGGTCGGGATTTCGTCGTCCATCGTGTTGTTATTCTTGACCTCACTCATTTAGTTGTCTCCTTGTTTTGTTCGGCATGCTTTTCGACTGGCGATACTTCGTAAACGATCCAGCGGTCGCCGGGTGAGGTCAGCCCGTAAGCCAGCATCCACAGCCTGCCCCATAGCCCGGTGCTTCTGAAAACCTGTTCGGCCTCCTTGCCAACAAGTCGCCGGGCGACGCCTTCGGCAGCGAGCCCGGTCGGCTCGCCGCGGCGCGTGCAGGGGGCGAGTGTTACTCGCGGGTCGGCGGCGATGCGCCGGACCTTGAACGTGCTCTCACGGGTCGCGAAGTACGCCTTGCCGCCCTCCTTCCTGATACCCACCGGAGTTCCCACGCCATGACCATCCCGGCGGAAGCTCGTGAGCAGCGCAACACCGGAGGCGGGAAGCGCTTCGAACACCTCCCGGTTTCCCTTTGCCCAGTAGCTGTCTTTGGTTACCTGCTCGTCCCACTCAACTCTGTACGAATAGGCTTTCTTGGCGTTCTTGACGCCCATTTTGAGAAAGAACGGCAACACCAGATCCCGGACTGTGCGGGTAAGTGCGTTGGTTGGGGATTTCCGGCTGCCATTCTTGCGCGCTTCCTCGATCAACTCCTCCACCCGGTTCTTGCGAAGAGCCTCGAAGGTGGAGAAAGCATCCTCCGTGTCGGAGATATCTCGCAGGCATTTGGCGAGCACGACGGCGTCCTCCATAGCCATTGATGCGCCCTGGCCCGCGCTCGGTAGCGTGGCGTGGGCGGCGTCCCCGATCAGGCACGCCGGACCCCTGTGCCAGGCAGATAGCGACGGCATGTCGTAGTTAGGCCAGCGGCCGATCCGACCTTCCGTCGCACCGATGATCTCGGCTATCGGAGGGTGGTCTTGCCGGTGCGCACCCAGCAGCTTCTCTCTCCACCGATCGTTGGGAATTGCTTCGAGCTTCTTGCGATCCGGCTCAGTCGGCTCATGGAAGTTCTCGAACCAGTAGACCTCGCCCGACGTTACCACCTGGTAGCCGAAGAAAGCCTGTGTACCAAAGGTCATCCGCATGACACCGTCAGAGGGCGGTACGTCTGGGGTGCGGGTAAACCCACCAGAATCTATGGTACTCGCGTAACGGGGTTTCGGGGCGTCCGGCATGACGGAGCGACGTGTGGGAGAGTGGATGCCGTCGCAGCCAACGAGGAGATCGCCGCTGGCCTCTGTGCCGTCCTCGAAGTTGGCGACTACTGCGTGCCCGGATGTTATCTCGACCTCCTTCAGTCGTTTGCCGAACTCGATAGGTACACCGCGCCGGAGCGCCGCCTCTCGGAGTCCCCTGTTGAGCAGGCCTCGCTTTATGAGGATGGTTGCCTCGGGAAGAGCACCGAGTTGCTTGCCGCGATGGTTCTGAAAAACGATGTGGGTTGTGAGGGTGCCGTTTCCGAGTGCTTCTTCCCTGACACCCAGCATGTCGAGCACTGCAGCGCCGTTGGGTGCGAGGTTCAGGAAGTAGCCGGCTTCGTCTTTGGGCTCTGGCCGCGCCTCGTAGATTACCGGATCCATGCCGACGCGTTTGAGAAACATCGCCAGGACCGGGCCGGCGATGCCGCAGCCGATGATCAGGGCTTTACGTCCGGCGGACCCGGATACGGCCGGGCTACTCATGCGCCTTCTTTTCGTTAGCAGAGAGAACCTTCCAAAGCAGGTCCGAAAGTATCCAGGCCAGAACCGTAAACACGCTGCGGCTTATAGGTCGGACGCGGGTGTTGTGAAACGCGGCGAAGCGCCATTCGCCGTCCCGGCGTGTGGCAACCAGGGTCTGGATCGAGTGTCGCTCCGGCGCGGGATCGGTCTTGCCGCGCATTATGGTTCCGCCGCTGGCGTGCACGAGGGCGATGTCGGGGTGGAGGAACTTTATGCTGGAGATCCCACCCGTCAGCCGCGTGCCTTTGAGGAACTTATCGAAGAGCTGCTGGTGGGAAGTGGCGATCTCCTGCCGTCCCTTTGTGTGCGTTCCATCAAAGGCTACGTAGTCGGCGTCTTCGGTGAACCGGGAACCATAGGCTTCGCCGTCGCCGCGGCCCCAATCTTCCATAAGCTGCTGCAAGAGGTCGCGGACTGCCGCCTCGTCGGGTGTATTCCGGGTGGTCTCGTCATGCTCGGACCGGATAGACATTAGTCAAAGCTCCTTTCAGCAGAACTAGTGCTGGACTTGCGCCCTTAGTTCAGATCTCTTTCTGCGGAGCTTCCACCTGCTATCCTTGAAGATGTAGATCTCGGGTAACAGGTTCCGCCCCGCGGAATTTGCTCGGGGATCACGACCCCCGGATCAAGGTGTTGCAGCACCTCGCCGGGGGTCTTCTCGCGTCAGCTCATCCGCCCTCCTCCGTCGAGGGTGCCGAATGGAAGGATTCCCACTCCCGGATTCCGCCCAGTGTTCCATCCTCGATGTCCCGGACGAGACCGCGAACCCACTTTAGCTCGGCCTCCTTTAACACCAGTTCGTGCTCGTGCTCGACGAGGAAGAGCCGAGGTAATCCCTGCTCCGATACTTCGTCCATCCGGGACCTCATTGTTCCGACCTCTCCTTCGAGTCGGCGTACCCGTTCCTGGAGTAAATCAGCGGCTTCGGTGGGGGGAAGCGCGGGAAGAAAGGAGAGTCCGGCGGCGAACTGCGTGTACTCCTTCATCGGTTCGCCGAGTAGCTCCCGGAGCCAGGTAAGGAACTCTATACACCCCGCCTCAGTAAGCTCGTACACGGTGCGCTCCGGACGACGTCCCTCGCGAACAGTCTCTACCTGCGAGATCAGAGCCTCCCGCTCCAACGCCCCCACTACCGAGTACAGTGAGCTGTACCTGAGCCTGACCGACTCGTGTTTGCCGCGCTCGCGCATCAAGGAAACCATCTCGTAAGCGTGCATCGGCTGCTCGTACAGCAAAGCCATTGCCGCTAACGCCAGCGGATTTGACACTTTCCTCTTTGTAGCCATATATCCTTTAGACGGTTTCGACTAATCGAAAGTGACTATAAATCTGGGACGAGTTGTTGTCAAGGGAGTTCTGTTGTGCATCGGTGGGTCGGGTTTTGTAAGATGTGGCGGTCCCCGGGTGGAGAGGTGTGATCTTGCGAAAGTCTTACGAATGAAGCGGCTCCGGGTGCTCATGACGCGCCAAGAGATAGTCCCCGAGCGTCTGTCGGGCGCGACCTCCGTCGTCCTGGACGTATTGCTGGCGACCACAACCCTCGCAACCGCCTTCGACAACGGCGCAAACCGCGTATTTTCGACCCAGAGCCTGGAAGAAACCGACGAAGTAATGGAACGCCTCGACGCATCGGACGTACTGCGCGGCGGCGAGCAGGATGCCGAGAGGATAGAGGGATACGAGCTTGGGCCGTATCCTGGGGAGTATTCGTCCGAGACGGTCGCTGACAAAGACGTGATCTTCGTGACCACCAACGGGACCCGCGCCATCGCCGACGCAGCGCCATCCGAAGAGGTGCTCGTCGGATGCCTCCGCAACGCGCCCGCCGTGGCCCATTACCTGCAAGAGTCGGAGACGGACTCTATATACCTGATCTGCGCAGGTTCCGCCGGACGTTTTACCCTGGAAGACTTTCTCGGTGCCTCGACGATACTCGCCTACATGCACACCGAGGGCTGGCACCTCAACGACGCCGCCTGGATGGCCCTGGATTTCGCCCGGGACTACCAAGACCGGGAGATGGAGGCGCTAAAGCATAGTCGCGCAGGCCGCTGGTTCGTCGAGAACGACCGGCTGGACGAATTGGAATTCGTCGGGGACGTGGGGGCGAGTGACCTGGTAGCGCAGGTAGTAGACGGCCAACTCCGCCGCGTACCGGAAGCTGGATAGGAAGGTTTTCGAATGTCCGAAACCATAGAAGTCCGTGAAGGAGAAGGCTTCGACCACGAGTCCGTCGAAAGCTATCTACGCGAAAACATCGACGGTTTGCCCGAAGGAACCCTGGAAGTCTGGCAGTTCCCTTCAGGCGCTTCGAACCTGACGTACCTGCTAAAGCTCGGAGGCTGGGAGGGCGTACTCCGCCGTCCGCCATTCGGTCCGGTGCCGCCCAAAGCCCACGACATGGAACGCGAATCCGGCCTCTTGATGGGCCTGTACGAAGCCTACCCGCTCGCCCCCAAACCGTACTTTTACTGTGATGACGAGTCGGTCATCGGGGCAGAGTTCTACGTTATGGAACGCCGCGAAGGTGTGGTAGTAGACGATTCGTTTCCCGAAGGCGTCGAGCCGACCGAAGAGTTGTGCCGCCGGATGTCCGAGATGGTGTGCGACACGTTGGTCGAGCTTCATGCCGTGAATTACGAAGAAGCCGGACTCGGGGATCTCGGAAGGCCGGAGGGTTTTCTGCGGCGTCAGACGGAGGGTTGGATCGGGCGCTACGAAAAAGCAAAGACCGACGATGTAGAAGACCTCCAACCGCCTACCGAATGGCTCGCTGAAAACATCCCGGAGAGTCCGCCCGCGACCATCATCCACAACGACTTCAAGCTCAACAACCTCGTCCTCAATCCCGAAGACTTGATTGAAGTTCGGGCCGTCCTCGACTGGGAGATGGCGACCCTCGGGGACCCGCTCTTTGATCTGGCCGTCTCGCTCTCTTACTGGATCCAGGCCGACGACCCCGAGGAGCTACAAAACATTCTGCCCACCGTCACCGTGATGCCCGGCTTTATGACCCGTAAAGAGTTCATCGACCGTTACGCGGACAAGAGCGGGCGCGACCTCTCGGAGATGCACTGGCACATGGTTTTCGGATACTTCAAGCTCGCAGCGATACTACAGCAGATCTACGCCCGCTGGAAGAAAGGCCAGACGAAGGACGAACGCTTCGCCGACTTCGGCGAAAAGGTCCGCAACCTCATAACCCACGCCAACGCCCTCGCCGAAAAAGGCGAACTGTAGATGGAATTCCGTACCATTGGCGTCCTCGGCACCGGCACGATGGGGGCCGGCATCGTCCAACTCACCGCCGGCTCCGGATACCGCGTGATCGCCTGTGACAGCTCGGTCCTGGCCCTGGACAAGGCCGAGACCTATGTCAGAAAAGGTCTCGACCGCTTCGCCGAACGCGGCGTTATCTCCGACCCAGATGCCGCCTACAGCCGCATCAGTTGGACGACGAACGTGGAAGATCTAAGAGAGTCGGATGTAGCTATAGAAGCCGTCGTCGAGCGCGTGGAGCCAAAGAAAGAAGCCCTGGCCGCCCTCGATGCGCTGCTCTCGCCGGAAGCGCTCATACTGACCAATACCTCCTCCATCTCTATCACCGAACTCGCCTCCGCTACCGGGCGGCCAGAGAAAGTCTGCGGGGCGCACTTTTTCACCCCTCCGCCGGTCCGCGAAGCGGTCGAGGTTCCGCGAGGAGATCTCACGAGCGACGAGACGGTAGAGCAGGTAAAGGAGCTCATAGCTTCCTTCGGCAAGCAACCGGTCGTTGTCGAGAAAGACACGCCGGGTTTCGTGGCGAATCGCTTCCTGATTCCTTTTCTGATCGAGGGTGCGAGGCTGTTGGAGGATGGCGTCGCTTCAAAAGAAGAGATCGACTTGTTAGTCAAAAAGGGGCTAGGGTTTCCTGTTGGACCATTCGAGCTAGGGGACTTTATCGGGCTGGACGTCGGGCTGGATGTTATCTCCTACGTCCATCAGGAGACTGGCGAGCCATATTACGAGCCACCGCAAATCCTGCAAGATCTCGTGAAGGATGGAAAGCTGGGCCGCAAGACCGGCGAAGGTTTCTACGAGTATCCCGAAAAAGCCTAGTGAATTCGTAACGGTGGGCGAGATTTCCAAGAAAGGACTGCCATGACCGAAAAGAGCGCGGACGCCCTAAACGACGACCAGCTAAAAGAACTGGCCCGGTACTTCGATGAGGAAGTCACCTTCTCAAAACATATCGGGGCCAGGGTAGAGGAAGTCGAGCCCGGGTGGGCTGTGATCCACATAGACATCGAAGACGTTCACCTGAACGGCTCCGGAACACTTCACGGCGGCGTCTACGCCTCGCTCATGGACAACGCGATGGGTCTTGCCGTTCTCGCGCTGGTCGGGACCCGCACCGCCACCATAGAGATGAATACACATTTCTTGGGATCGGTAAACGATGGAAGGATCGTGTGCCGCAGCGAAGTCGTCCACCGAACCCGCCGCACCGCCACGGCTGAATCCAAAGTCTACGACGCCGACGGGAACCTCGTGGCGATGGGCACCGGGGCGTTCCGGGTCTTCGAGAAGAAAGGCAACGCCATCGTCTGATCTAAAGAGGTTTCGCTTATAATGAGCATGGTTATATAGACCGGGAAAGGGAGCCAACCGCCAGTTTTGTGAGTACGGCGTTATAAGGAGGAAGCATGTTCACCAAAGAGAAGCCCTGGCTAAAGATCTACGAGGGGCACGCCGAACCGGAGTCAGATTTTTTCGACGGATCGCTGCACGAGTTGTTCCGTCGCTGCGCCGAAGAGCATCGGGAGAAGACCGCCCTGTCGTTCTACGGAACGGAGATCGGCTTCCCTCGACTACAGGCGATGATCGAGAAAACGGCGGCGTCGCTGGCGGATAGTGGGGTAAAGAAGGGCGACCGGGTGGCGCTGATGCTGCCGAATTGCCCGCAGTACGTCATCTCGTTCTTCGCCACCGTGAAGCTCGGGGCCATCGTTACGCAGCTAAACCCGATGTACGTCGAGCGGGAGATCGAGTACATCGTCCGGGACTCCGGCGCCGAGACGATCTTCGTCTACGCGGATATGTACCCGCGGGTGAAAGCCATCTTGCCCGAAACAAACCTCAGAAACGTCGTGGTCGTTAGCTTCGGGGAAACACCAGAGTTGGATGATGGACATCAACTTTTCGACGACTTCGTGGGTAAGGACGTGGACCCGGCTCCTGAGGCGGAGATAGATCCCGTCGAGGACGTGGCGGCGCTCCAGTACACGGGCGGCACGACGGGCCGTTCCAAGGGAGCGATGCTGACGCACCGTAACCTGGCGGCCAACATGCAACAGTCTCTGGACTTCTTTGTTGAAGACCCCTCCGCTTTCGACGGAGGTGAGAAGTCCGTTGCCGTCTTGCCGTTCTTCCACATCTATGGCCTGACGTGCGTGATGATGTTCGGTATCCGCATGGGGCTGAACCAGCTCTTGCTCCCGAGGTTCGATCCGCAAGAGGTCGTTGAGCTGGTGAAAGAGAACGAGCCGGTTTTCTTCTCCGGCGTGCCAACGATGTACATGGCGCTGAACGCCGTCCCGGACCTCGCGGACTATGGGTTCGGCGACATTCAGTACTACACGAGCGGCGGGGCGGCGATGCCGGTCAACCTCCTTCACGCCATCGAAGAGAAAACCGGTGTTCAGATACAAGAAGGCTTCGGCCTCTCCGAAGCCTCGCCGGTAACTCACTTCAATCCCGTTTTCGCCGACCGGGTTCCCGGCAGCGTAGGCATTCCCATCCCGAGCACCGACTCTAAGATCGTGGACGTAGAGAACGGCGAGGAAGAGGTGCCCCAGGGAGAATCGGGAGAGTTGATCGCCTCCGGCCCGCAGGTGATGAAGGGCTACTGGAACATGCCCGACGAAACGGAAAACACGCTCCGGAACGGCTGGCTCTACACCGGCGACATCGCCACGATGGACGAAAACGGCTACTTCTACATCGTGGACCGGAAGAAAGACATGATCCTGGCCGGCGGCTACAACGTCTACCCCCGCGAAATAGAAGAAGTCCTCTTCGAACACCCCGACGTCTCCGAAGCCGTCGCCATCGGCGTCCCGGACGAGTATCGGGGAGAAACCGTCAAAGCGTTTGTCGTAAAGACGCAAGACTCTGATGCAACGGAAGAAGAGGTCATCGCTTTCTGCAAGGAACGTCTGGCGCCATACAAGTCGCCCAAGTCCATCGAGTTTCGTGAAGAGTTGCCTAAGAGCACCGTTGGCAAGCTCTTGCGGCGCGTGTTGGTGGATGAAGAAAAAGAAAAGATGGGGGCGGAGCCTGGCACCGAGGCGGAAGACCCGCCGTCCCCGAGTTAAGGAAAGGAACTAGTTGGACGCTCTGGATCTCTTTCGGCTAGACGGCAAGACCGCTATCGTGACCGGTGGTGGCCGCGGTCTCGGCCAGTACATGGCTGAGGCTCTCTCCGACGCGGGCGCAAACGTGGTTATCTGCTCCCGCAAAATAGAGCCGCTGGAGGAGGTGAGAGAGGAGATCCAAGCTCGCGGCGGCAAGGCGCTCGCCGTAGAATGCGATGTAACTGATCCTGATGAGGTCGAGAAGGTGGTTCGAGAGGCCGAAGAAGCATTTGGGTCGGTTGACATTCTCGTCAACAATTCCGGGGCTACGTGGGGGGCTCCGGCGGAGGAGATGCCGCTGGAGAAATTCGACCAGGTGGTGAGAGTCAACGTACGGGGGACGTTCCTCATGAGCCAGGCTGTTGGACGGCGCATGATCGAGCGCGGTAGTGGGGGCGCCATCATCAACATCTCTTCCATAGCCGGCCTTCTTGGCGGCCATCCAGACTACATGCAGACCGTTGGATACAACACCAGCAAGGGCGCCATAATCTCCATGACTCGCGACCTGGCGACCTCCTGGGCGCCGCACGACATCACCGTTAACGCCATCGCTCCCGGTTGGTTCCCGACCCGCATGAGCAGCGGCCTCATCGAGAACTTCGAGGAGAAGATGCTCTCTGGCATTCCACTTCACCGCTTCGGAAACCCCGAAGATCTCAAGGGCGTGGTCATCTTTCTCGCCTCACCCGCCGCCGCCTACATAACCGGGCAAACGGTAGCCGTGGACGGGGGCGCAACGGCCTGGTAAACATTCTCTATACTTTTGGTAGCTTGAAAGCTGTTTCAAAATCGCTGTAAAGCGGTAACATGGCCCCTTGTGATTGGAGAACAGGTCAGGATCACACTTGCGACAACCGGACCTGATGAACAAGAGACCGGGAGGTTCTTTGAGGAAGACTGAAGCATTGAATAGTAAGAAAAGCCTGCCAAACGCGTGGAAGCTTGGGGCCGCAGCCCTGGCGCTTACGGCCACCATAGGTCTATCGGCGTGTGCCGAGGAAAGTGGCGGAAATGGCGGTGGTGGCAGCACGCAGGGTGGCGGCGCCAGCATGGGTACTACTGCGTCCGGAGGCACCACTATGGCTGGGGGCACCACTATGGCCGGGGGCACCACGATGGCAACGACGGGTGGCTCGACTATGGCCGGTACCACCATGGGCGGCACCACGATGGCCGGAGGCAGCACCATGCAGGGCGGATCAACGCAGGGCGGTGCGATCACGGAGGCACAGAGCCTCTTTGCTCAGAATCCTCAGTCGCTCGTGGGTCGTGAGGTGCAGATCTCGAATGCGGAGGTACAAGACGTCGTGGGCGACTCCACTTTCTTCGTCGGACCGAGCGCCAACCGAACAGCCCTCGCCGCCCTCGAAGGGGAGCGGTCTGGCAGCCAGGGAGATCAAGCCGTAGACATCAACCAGGGCCAGACGGTGCAGTTAACCGGCACGGTAGAGCAAATCCCGAGCACCCGCGGCCTCGAACGGTTCGGCCTGAACCAAACGGAGATCCAGGATCTAGAAAACCAGGAAATCTACCTTAGCGTGAGCCAGGCCGAGGTGGTTAGCCAGTAGGTTATCTGTGCGCCACCGCGCGGCGTTCTAGTAGATGTTGATCTATGCCGCGTGCAGGATAGTCATCTAGTCGAAATCCTTGCAGAGTGTAGAGCCGGTAGGTCACCATCGTCTACCGGCTCTGCACCTGGAAGTTCAACTCCTGAATCCCTGGCCTCCATCTCCTTGCGCTGCGAGGGAAGTTAGGAGGCGGTTTACGGGTCATCTTCCGCGGCACGAGTTAGCCTCTTGTCGGCCTACGCCCAGCGCTGTTGTAGAATTGATTTTTACGCCCGATTTCAAAACTTCGAGAGGTGAATGCGTGGCAGACGTAACAGTTATAGGTGGTGGTTTGGCGGGTAGCGAGGCTGCCTGGCAGGCGGCGGAGGCGGGATGCTCGGTGGAGTTGTGGGAGATGCGGCCCGTAAAACAGACCCCGGCCCACTACACGGAACACTTCGCCGAACTCGTCTGTTCCAACTCTCTCGGAAATATGTCTCTGACTACGGCCTCCGGGCTCTTGAAAGAAGAGTTGCGTCGGATGGGGTCCGTTATCTTGCGCTGCGCCGACGAGAATGCTGTACCAGCGGGTGGTGCTTTGGGTGTTGCGCGGGAGGGCTTTCCACGGACCGTTACGGAGACGGTCCAGGATCATCCGAATATAGAGGTGATCCGGGGCGAAGCCACAGACCTACCCGACGGGCCGACGGTCGTCGCCACCGGTCCCCTCACCTCTGACGCCCTGGCAGAGAAGATCATCGCCCTCTCCGGCGAGACACTCTACTTCTACGACGCCGCCTCACCCATAATCTTCCGCGAGTCGCTGGACGAAGACCTAGTCTACCTGGCTTCCCGCTACGGCAAAGGCGAAGCCGCCTACCTCAATTGCCCGATGGACGAAGAGCAATACTACGCTTTCATCGAAGCACTCACGACCGCCGAGCTCTCCCCGATAAAAGACTTCGAAGAGGACATGTATTTCGAGGGTTGCCTGCCCGTCGAGGTCATCGCCTCCCGCGGCCCCGAGACCTTGCGCTTTGGGCCGATGAAACCGGTGGGGTTGCCCGACCCGCGCACCGGTGAAGAGCCCTACGCGGTCGTGCAACTCAGGCAAGACGATGAGGCAGGTCGTCTGTTCAACATGGTCGGCTTCCAGACGCGGCTCAAGTGGGGCGAGCAGAAACGGGTCTTTCGGATGATCCCCGGCCTCGAGAACGCAGACTTCGCCCGCATGGGTGTCATGCACCGCAACACCTACCTCCGATCCAACGAGATGCTCGACATTACCATGCGCGTCCGAACCGGAGAGCCGGTCTTCTTCGCCGGCCAGCTAACCGGCGTCGAGGGCTACGTCGAGAGTACCGCGATGGGCCTCATAGCCGGAACGAATGCCGCCCGCCTCGCCCGCGGCGAAGAGCCCATAGAGTTACCCTACGACACCATGACCGGGGCTCTGGCTCACTACATCACCGTCAAAGAAGGCACCCTTCAGCCCATAAACTCCAATTGGGGTCTCGTGCCTACGGTTCCGAAAAAAGAAAACGGACGACGAATCTCCAAACCCGAGCGCCGCGAACGGCAAGCGCGGATGGCTTTGGAGAAGTTGGATAGTTTTCTCGGTGTTGGAGTGGCTGGATAGGAGTGCATTAGTTGAACGCTGAAGATCAAGCCAGGTTAGTGGGAGAACGAGCAGAGGAAGTAGCAAGTTGGTACTTTCGCCTCAACGGGTTTCTCTCTATTCCTGGCTACGTTGTCCATCCGGATACGCCTCGGCGTTTCCCTCGTACGGAAGCTGATCTGATGGCAGTTCGGTTTCCTCACAGTGTTGAGAAGATAAACCAAATGCCAATGCAGGATGACCGCCGTCTAACTGATCTCACAAAACCTACTCAAACTCTTTTCGTACTCGTCGAGGTCAAATCCGATCTTTGCAAAATCAATGGCCCCTGGAGTAGAGAGAGTGAAGGTAATATGCAGAGGGCCATCGGCCGTCTGGGCTTCGCTGGCGGCACTGAGCTTGATGAGATCGCAGGAGAGATGTACCGTTCTTTAAGGCGGGAGAGCAATGATAACATTCTCCAGTATATAGCTGTGGGAAAGCGACGCAACGATGGTTTAGCCAACAAGTATTCTGCTCTGGTGCAGATTACTTGGAAAGATATTGGCAAATTTTTATACTATAGATTCAAAAAGTTCCCTGAGAAGCTCGGGATAGACAAGCCCGTACATCTACAATGGCCGTTCTTTGGCAGAACGTACGGCGAATACTCTCAGGTTGCAACTACCAGAGCACGTTCCGAGAAGGCTATCGAAACATACATTCGAACAGGCAGTTTGCAGCTTGCTCAGTCTTATAGTAGCGGTTGATAAGCGAAGATTTACAGCTTCGCCGAAGCCTCGGCGTGGAGCGCGGCGTCGAGGATGGTTTCGACTAGTTCCTCGAATGAGAAGCCGGCTTTCTCCGCGGCTAGCGGGAAAGTGGAGGTCTCGGTGAAGCCGGGGATGGTTTTTACG
>JBARZO010000020.1:0-2876 GCA_049650165.1 Rubrobacteraceae bacterium | reverse complement strand
CCTGGGTCCCGACCACAGACATCTACGCTACTAAAGACGGAGACTTGGTGATCCGGTGCGAAATCGCGGGTGTAACCCGCGATGCCCTGGACATTAGCTTCTCGAACAGCGTATTAACCGTTTCCGGAGAGCGCCGAGAGCGGCCGGAGGGTGTTACCTACTACGCCCACGAGCGCCACTATGGACACTTCCGCCGGAATATGACCCTCCCGGAAGGCGTTCAGGAAAGCGACGTAAACGCTACTTTCGAGGACGGCATGTTGGAGGTTCTGGTTAAAGGCGGCGCGGCTCCCCGCGAGCCCAGCAGCATCGAAATCGGAACGTCAGAAAATTGAAGAAAGGGAGCTGGAAGGAACATCCCCGGCTCCCTTTGGGCTCCCGCTAGCTTAGGCTGGAGCGTTTTCCAGCCCTATCCCCTCTGCTGAATTATGTTCTGTAGTTCGCTCTGCAAGCTCTCTATCACCTGTTGAGGTTCCTTGTCGCCGGACAGAGAAGCGTTAAACCCTTGGGCGAGGCGGGACGACACGACCGAGTAGTAAGGAGTAACGGGCCGCGACCGGGCATCCTCTCTCACGATATTCCTCGCCAGCTCGACTACCGGCACCTGGTTGAGGATCTCCTGATCTTCGTACAGGCTGCCCAGGGTCGGTAGGAAAGAACCTTCCGTCGCCCGGAATTTCTGCTGCTCGGCCGCGGTCATCCACTTGATGAACTCCCAGGCGGCATCCTTGTTCTGGGACGAGGAACTCATGTACATGTTCCACCCGCCGAGGCAGCTCCAGCTCTTCTGGCCTTCACTCTGTACGGGAAGCGGGGCGATGCCGACCTGATCCTGGCTTATATTGGAATCGTCCGTGCCGAACGTGGCGTACATGAACGGCCACCCACGCTGGAAGACCGCGTCCCCGGCCATAAACGCGTCGTTCGATTCTGACTCTGTGTAGCCACTGACCTCCTGCGGGGCCACGTTATCCGTGACCATGCCACGTTCGGTTTCCAGACCTTGCACAGAGCTTTGGCTGTTTATGGCTACGAAGTTGGGAGACAGGACTACCGGAGTACCGGGAGCGGAGGTGCTGATATTTCCTTCGAGTACGTCCCCGCCGGCGTTCCAGATGTATTCCAGACCGTTTACCACGCCACCTTCGTAGTCGTCCCCTTGAAAAACGAACCCGTACTGAGTCCCGGTCTGCTCCTTCACCTCGTTGGCTATGTCGGTCAGGCCACTCCACGTAGTCGGCGGGTCACCCATATTTGCCTCTTCGAGCAGATCTGTCCGGTAGTAAAGTACGCCAACGTCGGTAAACCACGGCACGCCCCAAAGTCTGTTCTGGTAGGAGACTGAGCTTATCGGCGCGTTCAAGAACGCGTCCGGCACCTGCGGCGAATAGTCTGAGTACATCCGACCGCTGAGATCCTCGATCCAGCCGTTGTCGGAGAGCTCGGCACTCCAGATCACGTCACCGGCTATCACGTCTACTTCGGAGGCCCCGGCCTGGAAATCCGAGACCAGCGAACGGAAATACTCGTCAGTGATCTCGGAACGGTCTTGGAACTCTACCGTTATCCCGTCTTCGTTCTCCTGGTTGAAACGGTCGACTAACTCTCTGACGGTCCTCTGATCTTCGGACCCTGAAGGGCCGTAAGTGAAAACGATGTTGCCGCATCCGCCACCGTTGCTGCCGCCACATCCCGCGGTTCCGAGTAGCGCAGCCCCGGCAAGACCGGCTCCTCCCATTTTCAGGAAGTCCCGTCGACTATAGTCTCTTCGCTGGACGGTAGCCATTGATCCTGCCACCCTTTCCCTATTCTTCACAAACTCCTCCTTTGACCCGATCCTTTACCCAACCCCTATCGGAAGATGTACACGATGATGAAAGTAGCTATCAACATCGCAATCGACAGAAAGCGGTAGTTGAGCAGTATCGGCTTTCCTCGAAGTTCTTCGGTCTCCTCACGCCAATACCGGGGTTCCCAGGTCAAACCGTCCGTCTTCTCCCGGGCCGGACGCTCCCCTAGCAGGCTCACCACCACCAGGACGGTTATGCTGGACACGAGAAGAAGCCCGGCAAAGTAAAGGAATTGGATGTCAGCCAGAAAGACGCCCGTTACCGGACCCAGAATGAACATAAATACACCGAGGGGAATCATCCCGGCCAGTGTAACGAAAGCCGCATTCGCGGTCACCCGGCTCCACATTATTCCCAGTATGAACGTGGCGACGATTGGCGGCACCGTGTACGAAAGCACGGACTGCAGGTAACCATAGAGCGTCTCGAACGAGGCGATGGTCGGAGCCCAGATAATAGCTACGATGAGCGCGCCAACCGTCGCGATACGACCGATCGTGACCAATCCCCGTTGACTTGTCTCAGGCCTGAATGTCTTTACGAAGTCCATCGTTACAACCGTTGAAGCCGAGTTCAAGATCGAGTCAACGGTAGAGGTTATCGCAGCGATTATCGCTGCCAGCATCATACCCCGGAGACCTATCGGGAACGTTTCGAAGACTATCGTCGGGAAGATCAGGTCCGGGTTGCCTATGTTTGGATACAGCAGAATGGCGAAGGTCCCCGGAAGAATAAAGAAGAACAAGAACGTCAGCTTCACGAAGCCCGCGAATAGTGAACCCCATCGACCGTGGTCGAGGCTTCTGGCCCCCAGTGTGCGCTGAACGACGAGTTGGTTCGTGGTCCAGTAGTACAGACCTATTACGACTACGCCGGTTATGAGTCCGGGCCAGGGTAGGTCCGGATTGCCGATAGGCAGGATGAGGCTCATCTTTTCTTCGCCCGCCTGCCGCGACACAGCCTCCCACGAGGGTATCCTTGAGAGAACCACGAAGAAAACAACCGCGCCACCGACCAGGGTAAGGC
>JBARZO010000019.1:0-4271 GCA_049650165.1 Rubrobacteraceae bacterium | reverse complement strand
GGCCTGGACCTTCTTCGTAGCCAAGTTCGGGGTGGGCATGCGCTTCGGCCCCAGCTTGGCGATGATTTATTTGCCTGGCGCCGGGATCTTCTCTGGTGCCACGACGTTAGCTACTTGGCGGTTGCGGAGTCCCGCTACGGATGAACTAGGCTTTCTAAGCAGAACAGCTATAGTGCTGGCTGCAGTGTGGATGGTGTTTCTCGTGTTGATGGGAAGTCTATCGTACGTGGGGTCCGGGTACTTCCCACAAAATATAGCCGGTCTAATAGCCGGTTTGGAGTTCGTCGTGCTTTTTGTAGGGGGTCTTATTATTGCTGCACTAGGGATCTTTCTCGTTACACGTTTTTCGCGAGGTGCCAGAAAAGACAGTTTACGGTGGGACGCTGCCCTGTCGCTAGTGTCGGTCGGGCTACTGCCTTTCGCGATTGCCGGAACGATTTTTCTCGGATGCTCGGTCTCCTACTGCGGGGCGTAGTTGCCCCCATGCCTGCCTCTAACTTCGCGAGTTTGTAGAACAAGGTCATCGGAATGGCTCTATCGCGCTTCGACCACAGCGACTACAATTGCCGGTAACAGCGAGTAAACCTCACGAACGAAAGAGACCGTAGTGCGCTTGATCTTTGGGGTTGCGTCCGGGGCTGTTTTGATCGTTCTATTGAACCAGACCCTACTTCTGAACCCGGGTAGTGAGGGTGCCAACGGAGATGCTATCGGCACCTTCGTCTCAGTGCTGTGGTTTTTCGGGTGGGCGGCGGGTTCGGTTGGCATTGGCGCATTGTCCGGCTGGATCTCCGGGCGGTTGGAGATCTTGATCGCCCTCGGATCGGTCGCGCTAAGCACGGTCGCCTTGTGGTTCCTTCCGTCCCTCTTCTGGCTTCTCAATTCGTACCTGGGAGAGCCACTTTCTTTGTACCTGGGAGGACCGGGAAGCCTCGGGCCTGGCGCAATTCTTATAAACATTCCGGTACTCGTGTTCGTCCTGGTCGGCGGGACGATAGTGTTCTTTGCCCGACGCACTGATTTACGTTGAGCGGACGTTCGCCTAGGAAGCCGAGGAAAGTCCTCGCAGCGCCGTCTCCGCCAGTTCCAGCGGCTCTTTCTCTGAACGGACCGTTACCCGGCCTTCTCTCCCGCCGACGGTGCCGCCGGTCTCTTTACGAAGCAGCGCGGGCGTCTGCGCCGTGACGCCAGTGACGGTCAAAGTGCCGGAGCGGTAGGTCACGGAGCTTGCTCCCGCCGCGCGGGCCAGGAGCTTTATGCGCGAGATGCCGAGCAGGTTCAGGGTAGGCTCCGGGAGGCGGCCGAAACGGTCGGTTAGTTCCTCGGCGAGGTCGTCTACTTCGGCGAGGGTTTGGACGCCGGAGGCCCGACGGTAGAGGTCTACACGTTCTATTTCGTCCATCACGTACTCTGGCGGCAGGTAGGCGTCTACCGGAAGCTCGACTATGACCGGACGCTGCTCGCTGTGCTCGATCTTCTCGCCTCTTGCGAGCGCGACCGCTTCTTCCAACAACCGGAGGTACATTTCGAAGCCGACGGCGGCTATGTGGCCGGACTGTTCACCGCCGAGAAGGTTGCCCGCGCCCCGGATCTCCAAATCCCGCATAGCAACCGCAAAACCGCTGCCGAGTTCGGTGAAGTCCATGAGCGCTTCGAGCCGTTTCTGTGATTCGACGGTGGCACCGAGAGGGGCGAAGAGGTAGGCGTAGGCCTGGTTTGTGGAGCGGCCGATCCTACCTCGTAGCTGATAGAGCTGCGAGAGGCCCATCATGTCCGCCCGGTCTACGATGAGCGTGTTTGCCGTCGCCACGTCCAGGCCGCTCTCGACGATGGTCGTGGTGACGAGCACGTCGGCCTCTCTTTCGAGGAAGCCCTGCATCACGTCCTCCAGCGCCCGCTCCGGCATCTGGCCGTGGGCCGTTACGAAGCGCACGCCGGGCACGATGCCCCGCAACCGCTCCGTCACCTCGTCTATCGTCTCGACCCGGTTGTGGACGAAAAACACCTGCCCCCCACGCGCCACCTCCCGTTCGATGGCCCGCTGGACGAGGTCTTCTTCGTAGGGCCCGACGTGCGTCAGGATGCTCCGACGGCCGGCGGGCGGCGTCTCGATGATGCTTATATCCCGCAGCGAGGCCAGGCCCATCTGCATGGTACGCGGGATCGGGGTCGCCGTGAGTGTCAATACGTCCACCGAGGTCTTGAACTCCTTGAGACGCTCTTTGTGACGGACGCCGAAACGCTGTTCTTCGTCCACCACGATCAGGCCGAGTTCCTTCGGACGCACCTCCGAGCCCAGAAGCGCGTGCGTCCCGATCAGGACATCCACCTCCCCGGCGGCGAAGTCCGCGAGTATCCGCTTGCGTTCGGCCGTCGTCCGAAATCGCGAGATGCTCTCGACCCGCACGGCGAAGTTGCCGAGTCGCTCCTTGAAGGTCCGCTCGTGCTGCTGCACCAGGATGGTCGTCGGGGCGAGCAGCATGACCTGTTTCCCGGCGAGCACGGCCTTGAAAGAAGCCCGGATCGCCACTTCGGTCTTGCCGAAACCAACGTCGCCGCACACGAGTCGGTCCATCGGGTGCGGCTGTTGCATGTCCGCTTTCGACGCGGCGATGGCGGCCTGTTGGTCCGGGGTCTCCTGGTAGGGGAAGCTCTCTTCCAGTTCGCGCTCCCACTCGCCGTCCTCCGGGAGAGTCTGGCCCACGGCGTTGGCGCGGGCGGCGTAGAGTTGCAGCAAGTCTCCGGCGAGCGCCTTGACCCGCTTTCGGACCTTGTCGGTGATCTGGGCCCAACTCGAACCGCCGAGCTTGTCCAGCCGGGTCCCTTCACCGCCGATGTATTTGTGCAGCAACTCCATCTGCTCGTAAGGAACGAACAGAGTGTCGCCGCCCTTGTACGTCACCTGCATGTAGTCCCGGGTGGCGCCCAGAACCTCTTTCGCCACGAGGCCCTCGAAGCGCCCGATGCCCTGCGTGGCGTGAACTACGAGATCCCCACTTTTGAGATCCGCGAAGGAGGTGAGCGTACGTCCGGGACGGGCCTCTCGCGCCCGGCGGCGACGTCCGAACAGCGAGTCCCGCCTCAGGACCGCTATCCCGCCTTCCGGGTAAGTGAAACCTTCTTCTACTTCCCCGGGCACGGCGTAGACGCCTCGCGGCAGGTTGGCGTCTACCCGGTCAGCTTCCCGGACCATGCG
Organism: Rubrobacteraceae bacterium; assembly: GCA_049650165.1. GTDB lineage: Bacteria > Actinomycetota > Rubrobacteria > Rubrobacterales > Rubrobacteraceae > SIRX01. The sequence goes on along the minus strand of JBARZO010000019.1, from coordinate 1,075 downwards.
TTGTATCTCGCCGAAGGCGTAGATGGTGCGCCGGGCTTCGCCGCGCGAGCCGCAGGCTATAAAGACCGCGAGCCCGTCTTCGGCCAGGGCATCCAGCCGGCGTCCCGCCTCCCGGATGGTCTCGGCGAAAGCCGCGATCGGGGGTGCCGATACGACTTCTCCCTCAACGCTGCCAGAGAACTCCAGGTCCGGGTCCGGGAAGTCTGTATCGTAGAGTTCCTGGACGAACCCGTCCAGGTCTTCCGGCAGATCCTCCCGGGCTTGCTCGTACCAGACCGCCACATCCGGTAGAAGCTCGCGTACGGAGACCGGTTCGTTCTCGAGCAGCAGTCGGTCCAATCCCGGCGTGCGGACGCCCCGACGGGCTTCTTCGGGAAAGTCTTCGTTTGCCGCGGCGAGCGAGGCGAGGTCACCTTCGCGGGCGGCGTAGACGGTTATGGCTTCCAGTTCGCGGACGACGCGTTGGGTCGCTAGAGAGATGGCCCGGACGCTCTCGATCTCATCTCCCCACCATTCTATGCGTACTGGCGACCGGCGGGTGCTCGGGAAGAGGTCCACGATCCCACCTCGCACCGCGAACTCTCTGGGCCGGGAAGCCCGATCGGACCGCTCGTAACCAAGCTCCACGAGCCTCTCCAACGTCGCGTCCAGATCCGACTCTATACCGTCCGCCAGTTCCAAAGGCGCGTGGAGCGGCGTCCGTTCCATCATAGCGATAGGTCCGGCGACCACTACGCCAGCCGACTCCAGGGAGTGGAGTGCCCGTTGACGCCGACCGACTCGAAGCACGGACGGCTCGAAGACGTCGCCGTAAGCAACGCCGCGGGATGGAATGTGTACGACGGGATCGTCCGTAAAAGCCGCCGCCTCCCGGGCGTATCGTTCGGCGTCCTCTTCGGTGGAGGCCCGCAGCAAAACGGGAGTGCCTTCAGCTACGGCTAAAAAAGGCCGGATACGACGCGGCGCCTGCACGTTCTTCGTCTGCGTCGTATCCGGCACCAACATATTCTACTCGTCTTGGGCACCGATCCAACCCGTAAAGACTCGACGCTACGGAATCAGGGTTTGTTGATCG
>JBARZO010000018.1:0-8846 GCA_049650165.1 Rubrobacteraceae bacterium | reverse complement strand
TTTATCTGTGGGCTTCCGGTTTCGTGTTGACCGCTTTTCTCGCAGTGGCGGCGTTCTGGTTGCTTTATGGAAGATCTTTGGAAGTCAGAAGTGGTGAAGCTACACGTAGTCCTATCAACGCAATGCTTTGGAGGTTATTCCTGGTTTTGTCCGCCGTGTTGGCGTTTGTGTCGAGGCTGAGGCTGCCGGGGATTTACGAGGACATTTGGGTCTATATAGCGTGGGTGCGGGAGTTCGCGAACGCGGACAGGCTCGCGCAGTACGAGCCGTATTTCGGGCGCGAGATCGAGGGCCTCTCCCGGGCGAAGATCAACGGCTGGCTACTGGAACAAGCAGCCCTCTCCCGGGTGTCCGGCCTGGACCCCATCGAGATGGTGTTGAACTATCTCACTCCGGCGCTCGTCATATTGGCGCTGCTGTCGTTCTACGCGCTGGCGCGGGTTCTGCTGAAAAGCGAAACCACGGCCCTATTCGTAAGCTCGGTATACGCCCTGTTCTTCTGGTTCTATATGAGCTTCGGGGTTCATAGTTTCGGGGGAGAGTTTATCGGACGCGCGGCGGAGGATAAGCTGGTCGCCAGGTTTGCCTTTCTGCCCGTAGCACTTATCTTTGCCGTTCTCTTTCTCGAACATCGCAAGCTGCGTTACCTTGGATTCTTTGCCCTCGTCGTCTGGGCGGTGGTCGTGGTTCACCCTATAGGTCTGGCGTTTATCGGCCTCGCCGTAGCCAGCTTCTGTCTGGTTTATCTTGTCGTCAACTTTCGCGAGCGTAGAGCCTGGACGGGTGCGATAGCTCTGGGAGCGGTACTCGCCAGTGTTGTCGTGCCACCGGCGCTCTTACTGCTGGTGGGTGGGTCACAGGCCGCCGCGCTGTATTCGGCGGATATAAACTCCGGTGATCCCGAGATACTCGCGAACATGGTGTTTGTACGAGAGGAGTGGCGGCACATATACGAGTTCGAGAACGGCTACTTTATAATGCACCCGTACCTGATCCTCAACCCGGCCATAGCCGTTGCCTATCTAGTTGGGCTTCCGTTTCTGATCCCACGCCTCAAGCGCAGTTTCGCGGCCCAGATGCTGTTCGGGATAATGGTGGTCACGGCGGTGCTGGTATACGTTCCTCCCGTAGCTACCTTTTTCGGCAACGAGGTGATCATACCGTCTCAAATATGGCGCGTATCCTGGCCCATACCCCTGGCCGCCCTGATGACCCTCGGCTGGCTTCTCTGGAGGGCGACGGCCCTCGCTGCGGAACGTCTCAGTGAGCGCGGCATGCCGGAATGCCGAACCAGGTACCTGCCCGTGTTGGTGGTGGCGCTGCTGATGGTCGCCGCAGCGCCATTTGCCGGAGCCGGCGCAAAGACCGTTTACGATGCCAGTAACCCGTCCGAATTAATCTCATACCCTCAAGACCCCGTGTTCCCCTGGATCCGGGACAACGTGAAAGGGACCAAGGTGGTTTTCGCGCCGGATGCAGAGAATACGACGATCCCAGCCTACTCGGCGTCGGCCAACGTAGTCAGCTTGCGGGGAGGGGCGATCCTTAGCAACCTCGAAGCCTTGGAAGAGCGCGCCGGAGAGGAGATAGAGGTTCCCCGGCGTGTCCTGGACGTGCAGAAGTTCTACTCGAATCCTACCCTGGAAGAAGGCCTCAGTATACTGCGCCGCTACAACGCGGATTACGTGCTGGTCTACGCGGACTCCGGCTACGAAGACCAACTACAGCAACTACCCGGTTTCGAACTCGTCGAGACACCCAGTGAGCGTTACGGTTTGCTCGCGGTAGACCTTTAGAGCTTTATAGCGCAGAGATTGAAATCGCCGGCCTCTTGCCGGGACTCAGTGCTCTAGGCGTTCGTAAACCAATCCACCGTGCGCTGTAGACCATCTTCCAGGCGGGTTTCGGAGCGCCAGCCCAGCAATCGGGCGGCTTTGGAGGTGTCGGAGTAGTTGCGCTGCACGTCGCCCTGCCGGGGCTCTGTTTCGCGGACCTCTATGTTTTTTATGCCGGCGGCGGCTAGTACGGGGAGTAGCAAGTCTATGAGTTCTTGTACGGAAGTTTCGGCGTTCGTGGCGATCTGGAAGGTCTCGCCGCCAACGCCCTCCACGGTGGCCGCGAGGCGGACGGCCCGGATCAGGTCTTCAATGTAGATAAAGTCCCGCGTCTGTGAGCCATCACCGTAGACCTCCAGCGTATCACCACCCATCGCCCGCTTCGTGAACTTCGCCACCGCGCTGCTCTTATGCGTAGAGCCCGGACCGTACACGTTGCCGAAACGCAGGGCGACGGTCTGCACTCCGAAGGTACGGAAGTAGGCCGAACAATACCCTTCACCGGCGAGCTTACTCGCCCCGTAGGGTGGAACCGGGTGAACCGGCATCTCCTCATGGACGGGCGGCTCGACCTCTCCGACGAGCGGGGCTCCGGTAGAGGCGAACACGAATCGGTCCACACCGTGCTGGCGGGCCGCTTCCAGGTAGTTGAATGTTCCCAGAACGTTGGTTTTGCAGTCCCAGCGCGGGTCCGCCACCGAAGGCGCGACGCCGGTATTGGCCGCAAAGTGAACGATCACGTCCACACCCTCCGCAGCCCGCATCGCCAAGTCTTCGTCAAGTATGTCTCCCTCGACGAGTTCAACGGTGGATGGACCATTGTTCGAGGATAGAGCCTTGAGATTCGAGGACGCCGTCTCGGTGAACTGGCACGCGGCAGACAAATCCTCACGGTTTCCCACACACAGGTTATCCACTACCCGTATCGAGTGACCTTCTTCTTGCATCAAGGTCCGGATCAGGGCCGTCCCCAAAAATCCACAACCGCCGGTTATCAACCAATTCATAAGCACACCTTCAATGAGACTTTAGTATTAATATTTGTCCCGCGGATAATACCCTTTAGCGCGCGTGTTTTCCTGCGGGCAGCACACAGCGTACGACCAAGTTGCCGCTATTGTTTGCCGGTATAGGTGCGTTCAGTGTTTCTAACGGTACTTGCGCGTTAAGCCGAGTACGTCGCCCCTGCCCAGAGTTCTCTCGGAGAGCTGGCACGGGCCGTTGATTAGGGGACTCATGGTCTGGTTAGGGTGCCTTGTTTCGCTTACGTGGTCCAAACCGAAGGTATGACCGAACTCATGAGTTATTACCGACTCAACATCGTAGGCGCGACGGCAAGAGCGGGCGCGAGGACGCGTAGTCCACCTTACGTTGGAGCGATCTATCCTGACGTCCGAAGAAGTCACCTCATCGTAACCGTTTCTTAACGTGAAAAAGGTGCAAGTTACAGCAAGATAGTCTCCCAACCTGCCGAAAGATACTACACTTCTTCCGTCGCTTCTCGTGCAACGTCCGGTTGATCCCACGTCGGCTGTCCGACGCGTACCGCCCTGGAAAGCGAGTCCGGATTCTACGCGATCTCCTATTCGGCAGGAATTCCGATTGTTGACGATGTTAGCCCCAGCCCCGCGGACAGCGCGTCCTGCTGCGCGACGGTTGAGGTTACGCGGGGTGGTGCGGTAGTTGTAGCGATATGCGATACGATCGTACACTTTCCAGCGGCTGAGGGTGTAGGCGCGATCCCTACACGGATTCGGGCCACTCTCAGCGCCGTAAAACGTTGACTCCGCGTCATCGGACGAGCTTTCTTCTACGTCGTCTCCGACTTTGTTTAACTCGACCGTGCCATCATCGCGTCGGGCCACTACGAGTTCTTGAGACCCTTTTGCGGTCAACACTTCAGCGTAGACGCCTTCTCCGGCATCCGGGAGGACAGCTTCCACACCATTGTCCACGATCGCCCGGTCTTCCACCGGACATTCTTCCAGACTTACCTCCGGAGGTAAGTTTTCCGCTGACACCTGGTCTTTCCCGTTCTTGCAGGCTTCCAGAACCTTCGAGTTTTCTGCTTGAGCCATCGAAACGCCTGTAGCCATTCCCACAAACAGAAAAGCTAGCACCAACGCCATAGCAAAGGTGACCGTAGATCTCATTCCCCTCCATTTCTTGAGGCACAACGTGACGCTACAATGTTTCTTCGCATCAGTTCGAAGCTTTGTTCTCCACTTCTCGCCGCTCTTATATTTTCCGCTTCAGTTATTTATCGGCATTGAGTACGAGAAACTTTAGTAACCCGCAGAACTCCAAAAAAGTGCCCAGTGTATGATTGCCAGGCGATTAGAAATTCAGATACGGAGTTGCTGTGCTTTAATTCCCCGAGCTTCCGCAACCAAAAGAACCTTTGCAGGATGGTGATGGACGATGTATGACGGGCCGGGAGTCCTCTACGAGATAGTGCAATTCGCAATCCCCGCTTCCGTATTTGGGCTGTTTATTGGTTTGGGCGTCTTTGCCGGCGTGTACTTCGCCCTCTTGTTGGCGATGAAGCGACGGAAGTCCGGTACGTATGAGAATCCCACACCCAAAGATGCCTTCGAGATAGTCCGGGAGCGCTACGCGCGGGGCGAAATTTCTCGTAAAGATTACGAGCAGTTGCGGGAAGACCTCGGAGACGGACCCTGATCCGGTTACTCTTTCATAGTACGCAAAAAAGGCGTGGTAGGGAGTTTCCCACCACGCCTGATCTCTACCGAGCTAGGAACTCTAGTAGTAAGAGCCGAGCACCTGCACGTCGACGTAGTCAACGCCACCGAGACCAATTGCCTGGGCAGCACCCTGCGAGAGGTCAAGACCCCTGCCATGCACGTAAGGACCGCGGTCGGTAACCCTTACGGTCACGCAGTCGGAGTAGCAAACCTGCAACTCAGTGCCGAACGGCAGAGACGGATGAGCGGCGGTGTAGTCCCACGGGTTGAAGACCTCACCACTTGCGGTCAGGTTGCCCTCGAATCCAGGACCGTACCAACTCGACATCACCGGCTCGGCGCTGGCGTCTTTCTCGGTCGCCGCTAACGCGAATGCCATCACGCCAGCCAGCACAAATACTTTCAACAAACTCTTCATTTACCCCTCCAGATAAACGATTTGCACAACAGCGCCATACCCTACTAGGACGAAAAGATGTTTCAAGACGTAGCAAAGTACCCACAGGTGAACCAGTTCACATCTGACGCATCGTATGGAATCCGGCAAAATAGGGTCCGAAAAAACACCATTTCGCCGAAAGCCGTATACTTTTAGGGATCTGACGTACCACGAGGTGTGCCTGGTATAGCTGTTAAGCGGTATATGTTGTGTCTTAATTGCCTAGAAATAATTTCGCAATATTTTCGTAACATCGAGAGGAGAAACAGTGGATTATGAGTTCTCGCGGTATCTGAGGATAAGAGGAGCATCCGGTGCGGGGTGGTCGCCGGATGGTCGGCGGGTGTTGTTCTTGACGGACATTACGGGAGTACAACAGGTCTGGGAGGTTCCGGCTACGGGTGGTTGGCCGGAGCAGTTGACGTTTTACGAGGAGCGGGTGTCGGGCGCTGGATATTCTCCGGTCGAGGACAAGGTTTTGTTCAGCATAGACTCAGGCGGCAACGAGAGGATGCAGCTATATCTCGTGGGGGGTGGGGAGGAGCGGAATCTCACGGTCGACCCCGAGGCGATTCATTATTCTGGTGGCTTCGCGCCTGATGGATCTCGGATAGCGTACACGGCGACCCGCCGGAACGGCACGGACTTCGACGTGTACGTGCAGAGCCTCGATGGTGAGCCGGAGATGGTTTGGGAGGTGGATGGTTACCATAGCATCGCGGATTGGGGGCCGGATGGTTCGTCCCTGGTCGTCTCTCGACACTACTCTAATTTGAACAACGACCTCTACAAACTGGACCTAAAAACTGGCGAGACCGAGCTCCTAACCTCGCACGACGGCGACGCCCGCTTCAGCAGTTCAAACGTGACACCCGACGGAGAGAGCATCTATCTCGCCACGGATCGTGACGGAGACTTTATGAGGCTGGCCCGGTTGGATCTCTCTACGCTCGAACTGGAGTATCTGACACCCGACGACCGGGACGTAGAAAGCGTGGAGCTCTCCAGAGACGGACGTTACCTAGCGGCTACCCGAAACGTCGAGGGCTACTCGGACTTCATGCTCTTCAACGGGCTTGGACGTCGCATGCCAACGCCGGAGATGCCGCCCGGGATATTGGGCGGATTCGAGTTCTCGCCGGATTCCCGGCGGCTCGCCTTCACCATGACCGGTCCGGCCAGCAACCCGGACGTGTGGGTCCTGGATCTCTCGGACGGTGAACCGCGGCGGCTGACACACTCCACGACGGCCGGGATACCCCGGAGCACGTTCCGGCGCCCGGAGGTCGTCCGGTACCCGAGCTTCGACGGGCGTGAGATCCCCGCCCTCTTCTACGAGCCGGAGAAAGAGAACGCCCCGGTTGTCATAAACGTTCATGGCGGCCCGGAGAGTCAGTCGCGGCCGCTCTTCGCCCCCGTAACCCAGTATCTTCTCAGCCGAGGCTACGCTGTCTTCGCGCCCAACGTCCGCGGCTCCACCGGCTACGGCAAGGCGTACACTCATTTGGACGACGTAGAGTTGCGCCCTGATTCGGTAAAGGATCTCGCGCACGCCGCATACTGGCTGCGAGAGAGGGGCCACGAGAGGATCTCGGTAATGGGTGGCTCCTATGGCGGTTTCATGGTGCTCGCCGCGTTGACTGAGTACCCGGATCTGTGGACCGCAGGGGTGGATATCGTCGGCATCGCCAATCTGGTTACGTTCCTCGAAAACACCGGTAGCTATCGTCGCACGCTCCGGGAGCCGGAGTACGGTTCGCTGGAGAACGACCGGGAGTTTCTGGAGTCGATCAGCCCGATCCACAAGGCCGAGCAGATAACCGCGCCGCTCATGGTGATCCACGGCAAGAACGACCCGCGCGTGCCGGTCGGCGAAGCGGAGCAGATCGTGGAGAGGGTCCGCAACAACGGCGGCACGGTCGAATACCTGCTCTACGAGGACGAAGGCCACGGCCTCGCCAAACTCGAAAACCGTCTCGACGCCTATCCGAAGATAGCCGCGTTTCTGGATGCGTACCTGGCCGAAAGTTAACCTAAAATTAGCGGTCAGTTTACAGTCTTGTTACAAAGCGGCTAAGGTTTGCTGTTATACATCCTTCTTGTAAGTAGACACCTTTAGAGGGGGGTAATTTCTTGAGCATTCAGGGCAATTGGGACCGGCGTATGAGCCGTCGGGACTTCATCGGCATCGGAGGCATGACGGTTGCGGGGATAGCGTTCGGCGGCGGGCTCGCCGCGTTGGGCGCCCGCACGGCGGAGGGGCGTCCGGCTGAACGCACGGAGGGATACGGGCCTTTGATCCCGATGGGGGATCTCGCGCTACCGGCGGGCTTCTCGTACAAGGTTATCTCCCGCCAGGGGGATCCGATGAGCGACGGCAATCCCACCCCGGGCATCTTCGATGGTATGGGCGCTTTCCGGGGCGAGCGGGGCGGCACCGTGCTGATTCGAAACCACGAGAACCGGCGTCGTCCGGGGGAGATTCCGGTCGTCGTGCCGCAAGACAAGCGCTACGATCAAGACCCGACCTACAACGGCGGCAACACCAAGCTCGTCGTAGACCGGAACCTCAACGTAGTAGAAAGTTTCGCCATCCTCGGCGGTACGGATACGAACTGCGCCGGTGGTGAGACGCCTTATGGAACCTGGATCACCTGCGAGGAAGTCGTAAACCGCTCGGCGACCGGCACCCCGCACGGCTACATCTTCGAGATCGACGCTTCCGCCGACGGTCCCGTAAAGGCCGTGCCCGTACCGGCCGCCGGACGCTTCGTCCACGAGGCCGTGGCGTTCCTCGACGGCGTACTCTACGAAACCGAAGACCGCCGCGATGATTCGTTCTTCTATCGCTACCTCCCCAAAGGCACGAGCGATGACGAAGACGACGATGATGACGATTTCGATAAGGACGATGACGACGGCGATGATGACGACCGCCGCCGTGGCAGGGGCCGTGGGCCTCGCGGTCGCAGTCTCGCCGACACCGAGGGAGTCTTGCAGGCGCTTAAGATCAAGGGTGTCGACAACGCGGTCATGGACACTTTTCCCGTGGTCGGCAAGCCTTACAAAGTCGAGTGGGTGACCATCGACGAGCCGAACCCCCGGGACGACACCGACTCCACGCCGCTGGCCGTAGGCGAGCAGGCGAAGGCCAAAGGCGCCGCTATCTTCGATCGAGAAGAAGGCATCTGGGAGGGAAACGGCAAGGTCTACTTCGACTGCACCGAAGGCGGCGAGGCGGATCTCGGCCAGGTATACGAGTTCGATCCCAAGCGTCAGGTACTCACGCTTATCTACGAGTCTACGGATTCCACCGAGCTGGAAAATCCGGACAACGTCGTGATCGTCCCGAAGACCGGAGACATCTTTCTGCAGGAAGACGGTCCCGGCGGACAGTTCGTGCGGGGACTGACCCCGGAAGGTGAGATCTACGATTTCGCCGAGACGATCACCAACGATACCGAGTTTTGCGGCGGGTGCTTCTCTCCCGACGGCAAGGTATTTTTCGTCAACCAGCAAGGCGAGCGCGGCGGCCCCGTGGAAGGCCCGGCCGGCGGACAGGCTGTTACCTATGCCATAACAGGTCCGTTTCGAAAACGTGCCGGCAACAACGGCGGTCGTGGCCGCCGGCGCAACCGCCGCTAGCCCGGAGAAACAATTCGGAACCGCGCGGAATACCTACGGAGCGGCGCTCCTATCCGGAGCCGCCGCTCCCATTGAGCTCAACCCAGAAGCTGTTTGGTGAAAGCGGCGCGGTTGACATGTCCGAGGGTAGAGGTTTTACTTCCTCATCTGGGGGAACCACCTCGCCGGTGGTCGAGATGAGGCCGTCTGAGGGTAGTTCGAGTTCTTCCGGATATTCTGGTC
>JBARZO010000017.1:0-6353 GCA_049650165.1 Rubrobacteraceae bacterium | reverse complement strand
GGACAGCCACATGCAGAGCATAGTCCGCGCCGTAGCCACCGAGACCGAAGTGTCGGAGGGCCAGTACCTTTCCATAGTGATGGCCGATATCGCATCGGTCAAGGTGGTGCCGGAGACCCTGGACGAAGCCCTATCCGGTGGCTCGCTCGAAGACGTAGAGGTCTTGATGCCGTTTATCCACTCTACGGTGGGCCGGGAGCAGATGGAGGCTATGCCGAACCTGCGTTTTATAGCGACGCGCTCCACCGGCTACGACCACGTCGACCTGGAAGCCGCAGCGGAGAGGGGTATTCCCGTAGCCAACGTGCCAGCTTACGGGGAGAACACCGTCGCCGAGCACACCTTCGCGCTCATCCTCGCCCTCTCGCGCAAGGTCCATCACGCCTGGGTTCGGACCCAGCGGGGTGAGTACACGATGGAGGGATTACGGGGCTTCGATCTTTACGGCAAGACTATAGGCGTGATCGGGGCCGGTGCCATCGGGTTGCACGTGATCCGCATCGCCAAAGGTTTCGGGATGAAAGTCCTTGCCTTCGACGTGAACCGCAACCAGCTACTCGCCGACGTGCTTGACTTCTCTTACGCTGACCTCGATGAGCTACTCGAAAATTCCGATATCGTGACCCTCCACGCTCCCGCCATTCCCGCCACGCACCACCTAATAAACAAAGACACCCTCTCGCAGATGAAGCGCACCGCACTTCTCATAAACACCGCCCGCGGTTCGCTCGTAGACACTGCGGCGCTTGCCGAAGCCTTGGACGCCGATCAAATAGGCGGCGCCGGACTAGACGTATTCGAAGGCGAAGAGTTGATGCAGCATGAAGACGAGCTACTCCAGCAAGCCGACGCTGAAGGAAAGTTAAAGCTAATAGTCCGCGCCCACCGACTCCAGCGGCGCCCTGACGTGGTCATAACCCCGCACATAGGCTTCAACTCCGAAGAAGCCCTCCGCCGCATTCTCGACACCACCGCTGAGAATGTCCGCTCTTTCCTCGAAGGTGACCCCAGCAACCTGGTCGGCTAGGGAAAGTGAAACCATTCTCCGAGCCGAAGAAGCTTTGAGCTAGAATCAATGCTGCAGGCGTCAATGAAGGAGTCCAATGAAAGCACTCGTCATCGTAGGGCACGGTTCGCACCTGAACGAAGATTCCAGCCTGCCGGTCTACGAGCACGCGGAACACATTCGTAAGACCGTCGAGTATGACGAAGTGGTCGAATGCTTCTGGAAAGAGGAGCCCTCCATGCGGCACGTCCTCGACACCGTTGAGTCGGACGAGGTTTACATAGTGCCGGCCTTTATCTCTGAGGGTTACTTCACTCAACAGGTTATCCCGCGAGAGTTCGGCTTGGATGGTACGTTGACACAGAAAGGCTCGAAAACTATTCACTATGCAGGGCCCTTAGGGACCTTCGAGAAGATGGCCGATGTGATCCTGGAGCGCACAGAAGACCTTATGCGGGACAAGGAAGTCTCCGGGAGTCGGGCACTCGTATTGCTCGGGCACGGTACCGCGATGAACAAGAACTCCAGCGGTGTCATCTACCTGAACGCGGAGCGCATTCGGGAGCGCGGACTGTACGATAAAGTCGTAGAGTCATTTCTGGACCAGGACCCCGAGGTCGGAGAGGTAGTTGCCAGCGTAGAGGCCGAGAACGTTATCCTGATCCCGGTCTTCGTGGCGGATGGCTGGCACACCCGCGAGACCATCCCCGAAGATCTGGGCCTCACTGGTGAGGTGACCCGGCGCGAGGATCGGACTATCTTCTACGGCGCCCCGGTCGGCACGCACCCTTCGATGGCGAACCTGATAGCCGACCGAGCCCGCGAATTGGAGAATCAGGAGGGGCAGGTTGTCGGAAGCGCCACCTAGATCTTCAGGAAACCTGGCTGTCGAATCCCGCCAGGCGTTCGCTGGTTGGGTGGACGAAGCCACCGATGGCCGCAAATTCGCCCAGGTACTTATACAGCGCACAGAACTCTCCGGCTACCGGATCTGCCACACAGAAGACGCGGTTGCTCAGGGGTTGAAGCTCTACGCGAAGCCGCGGGACGCGCGGGAGATCTCCAAGCTAACCGAGGAGGGCGAATACCGTCCGCTAAAGAGCGCGCCGAACCTGCGCCGGGGCTGGCTCTTGCGCGTGGCGGATGAAAAGGAACTAGCGACGGCGATGAACTATCTCTACCCGGCGGCGGTCACCCACTGGCACCTGCATCGGGAGGGCCGGTTAGAGGTCACCCACTACCGGCAGAACGCCGCCCGTCAGAGCGGCATCTACAAGCGGGTACAAGCCCTCACCGACGAGGGAGTCCAGGACGCCGCCAGCGCCTGCTGCGAAGATGCAGTGTGCCTCAAGAAAACTTTGTGGGACGTGGACGAAAATTTGCCTTTGGAGATGGACCGGGGTGAGGGGGAGATACCCTGCCCCGAACCATGCAGCCTGTTCGTCTCGTTCGCCCAGCGGGTGAGGCTTTTCGAGCGGGAGAAAAAGCGTGACCTGGACGCTATCGGCCTCTCGCCTACGGAGAAAGAAGACCTCGCGGCTCTCGTGGAGGCTGCGGCTACCGGGCAGGTAGACTTCGCCCGCGAAGCAGAGTTCGAGGAGTCGCTAAATGAACGTCGGATGCGCTACCGGAGTTTGACGCTCGTCCCGAAGCTACGCGCCGCCCAACAGGACACAGATCACTAGCGAGGTAGAGACGCAGGCTCCTTTCAACGACGCCCATCTCATTCAGCCCGTCCGGAGCGCGTTGGGAAGAGACAAACGGACTAAAGGCTTTTCTCGGATCAACGTGAGCTCTTGCAAGTTCGTCGTCACGCTACACGGCGTCGTACCGAACTCCAAAATCCGGTCCGGCATAGAAGGCGCTGTGCGGAAAGTGCCTGGAACGCAGGGCGTGATCAACAAGCTGGATGTTTAGAAGACAGGGCCTGGTGTTTCCCCAGACTTCGTGTAGGGTATTAGCATTGCAGAAGTGTTCAAAGTATCTGGACAAACGGAGGTGTAGATGTTCGGCAGCAAAGCCAATACAAATACCAAAACTGATGTAGCCAAAGCAATCCTGAAGAGCAGAACTGGCAGGAAAGCAGTCGCCAAGGGCGCCAAAGGTTCGTTCAGGCTCGGGCGTTCCGACGGCGGACAGGCTGCTGGTAAAGCAGGAGCAAAAGGTATCGGGCGTCTAGCGCGCGGTGCGGCGAAGGCCAAGGCGGGCAAGGAAGCCGGCAAGGCCGGGACCAAAGGTCTCGCAAAGGTCGGTCGCGGAGCCAGCAAGTATGCTGCCAAGAGAGGCAAGAAAGAGATCAAGATAGCCGAGAAGAACCTCAATTCGGGCGGTTCGGGTGGCTCACGACTGTTGAAATTCGGCCTTCTCGTTATAGCCGGGCTATCCATCGGGGCACTCGTCGGCCGGTTGATGTCCAGTCAGGAATCCCAGCAAGACGAATCACCCTCGACCGGTGCGTCGGGCCAGGACGGCTCTTCATCCAGTGGAAGTTCGGGCCAGTCCTCGACCAGCGAGGCGGATCTTCCTCGGGGACACTCGGATCCCTCCTCAGGACCACTCATCGGCTCGGACCACGACGCCAACATCGAAGGTGTGACAGAGGATCAGCCGGAACTCGAACAGCGTATCCGCACCAGCATCGGTGAAGATGAACGCACCCGAGACATGCCCCGGGTAAACGTCGAGGTTAGCGATGGTGTGGCTGAGCTGCGCGGTGAAGCTGCTTCGGAGGACGCCAAAGATGCCGCCGGAGAGATCGCTGCCAGCGTCGAAGGCATAAGCGAGGTTCGGAACCTTATCGAAGTAAACTCGTAGACGACTCTACGAACGAATTACTGAGCCGGTCGACTTTTAGCCGACCGGCTTTTTCTAACCCTTCATAAGCTCTAGTACGTAATCTCGCTTCTGTTCCATCGTCTCTTGATCCTGGGCTTCGAGGTTAAGTCGTAGCAACGGCTCTGTGTTGGAGGGACGCAGGTTGAACCACCAGTCGCCGGAATCCACCGTCAGGCCATCGAGGTAGTCTATTTCGACGCCATCTTTGTCCGAGTAGTGATCCTCGACCCCTTTCATGGTCGCATCCTGATCCTCAACCTCTGAGTTGATCTCCCCCGAACGCACATAAGGGTCTATGGGCGCCAAAAGCTCCGAGATGGGCTTCTCCTGGCGCGCTACCAATTCGGCTACCGTCAACATGGCGACTATACCCGAGTCGGCAAAGTAGTTGTCCCGGAAGTAGAAGTGGCCCGAATGCTCCCCACCGAACGCCGCGTTGTTCTTCCGCATCTGAGGTTTGATAATGGAATGTCCGGTCTTGGTGCGGATAGCCTCGCCACCTTCGTTCCCGATGAGTTCCGGCACGGATTTCGAGCACACCACGCTGTAAAGAATAGTCGCCCCCGGCTCTTTCTCCAGCACGCTCTTGGACACCAGGGCCGCTAGTAGATCTCCCGATATAACCTCGCCTTTCTCGTCTATGACGAAACAGCGGTCGGCGTCGCCGTCGAAGGCGGCCCCGAAGTCTGCGCCCTCTTCTACGACCCGCCTTTGCAATTCCTCGACGTTCTCAGGTTCTATCGGGTTCGGAGGATGGTTTGGGAAAGAGCCGTCGAGCTCGAAGTACATCGGAACGTACTCGAACGGCAACTTCTCGAAAACCGGTGGGAGCATCTTGCCGGCCATACCATTCCCGGCGTCAACGACGATCTTGAGTGGCCGCAGACCATCAGTGTTTATGAAGCTCACGCAGTGATCTGCGTAGTCGTCGGTGAGGTCATCTTCCTCGACGGAGCCGGCATACTCCGCTGGAGCGGGCAGTTTGCCGGAGGTGATGAGATCCCGTATCTGACCGATTCCCTCGTCGCCGGAGAGGGCGATGGCGTCTTCCCGGCATAGCTTGAGGCCGTTGTACTCTTTCGGGTTGTGGGAAGCCGTGATCATGGCCCCGCCGGGTTCCTCCAGGTGTCCGACGGCGAAGTACAGCGCGTCGGTGGAGACCATCCCCAAGGCCAGCACGTCTGCCCCGGCCTCGGTGACACCTTCTATAAAGGCTTTCTCTAAAGCTTCGCCGGAGAGTCGCATGTCGCGGGCAACCACGACCCTCGAACCCGAAACTCCCAGATGGTAAACGAAGGCGCGTCCAATGTCCCGGGCCACCTCCTCATCCAGGGTGTCGGGATAGACTCCCCGAATGTCATAGGCCTTGAAGATTGACTCGTCCAACATCTCCTCTTTACCTCCGGGTCATTCAAAGGGACCAGCAATTTGCTTATCCAGTACAATAGCTTTTTATGTACGTTCGTGCAGACTACGCCGCATTTTAACCGCAAGAGCTGATCTTTGGGAGCCCGGTTCGTCAGGCAGGCGGCACTTTTCTACGGGGCGCTCGCCGTCGCAGCCGCCGTGTGGAACGGCCTTCGCGACCGGGAGTTCGCCCTTACCAACTCTATCGCTCAGAGCCTTTTGCTGGGCACTTTGACGGCAGCCGCAACGATCTCACTTGGTGTCCTGTTCTACCGGCTCGTGCCGATCATGCGCCAGATCTCCGACGAGCTGGCCCCGACCCTGGTGGACGGTACGGACAAGAGTAGCCTTGTATTGATCTCGATTTTCTCCGGTATAGGGGAGGAGATGTTTTTTCGGGGAGCGGTTCAGCCGGAGTTTGGCCTTGTGGTCGCAGCACTGGCCTTCGGACTTGTTCATATCGGGCCTGATCGTCGGTATCTGGTTTGGACCGCCTGGGCGGTACTGGCCGGCTTTCTTTTCGGTTTTCTCTACGAACTCAGCGGTGGCCTGCTCGCCCCGGTTATAGCGCACGCTACACACAACGCTGCAACCTTCCTACTCTGGAAACATTCGAGAAAGAACAAGCTAGCCGGCAGTGAAGAGGGCTAACACTGATCCAAGCTCAAAACACCGCGCGTACAAATATTCTGGATGCGCACTTCGAGCCAAAATTCCGAGATGCTTCCGCAGCTGGCGCAGGAAGGCTTGCCAGAACTGCCCGTGGGTAAGGCGTAAGGTAGATACTTCTTTGGTTCATTTCCTGCCACGGGTAGTAGCTTTGAAGTTTTCGGATACAATGGATTGCGGCGCACCGGATTATGTATGTTGCGCGGGCTCGCTTGTGGAGGAATAAGAGAATGCGTGCTACAAACGTTATCTTGAACGTAACGAGCCTGTTCCTGGTAGCCGCCGGGCTGGGACTCATCAGCACCTTCTTTTTCCCCGCCGTTTTCATGCAGCCGGCAGCCTCGGAAGACTCAGCTCTCGCTCCACCGGGAGAATTCAACGTTCCCGAACTGACCGAGGAACCTGCTCCTTCTCAGCCGGTGGAGAAAACCACCGC
>JBARZO010000016.1:0-1969 GCA_049650165.1 Rubrobacteraceae bacterium | reverse complement strand
AAATAGAAACTCAAATTACCGCGACACACTACCCACGGTATCTATAGCGGCACGAACAGGTGTGGTGTAGCCATGATGAGTAGGACGGCGCGGAGGAGAACTTGTAGATAGCGCCGGTGACCCTGGGCGAGAAGATGCCGGACGAAAGGCTGGAGATGCTCGGCGTTGGCAGCGAGAGCATGAGGAAGCCGGGTACGGTGAAGGTACGAACCCAGGGATCTCTTTTTACGTCCTAACGGGTCACCCCCAAGAAATAGCTGGTGGCGCGGTGTACACTGCGTGCTATGTCAAACCCTCCACCCAAACGCCTGAACGAGATGGATGACCTGCGGGACATGGGACGCTTTCCGTTGCCCGTCTATGCGGGTGCTACCGGCAACATTTTGCTCACCATCGTGCTGACATATTTGCTCCGTGGTCGCAGCGAAGGTCCCCTGGCGCTGCCGGCGTGGGCGGGTGGCATTATCTCTATGAACGTCCTGCCGGTAATCCTGCTGCGCTCCGGCATGGACGAGAATACCCGCTATCCGGAGATCCCGGAGATGGGCTTCTTTGGGGATCAGCATAAGTTCTCGAACTGGGTCTATGCCGTAGCCTCGGCGAACATGCTCGTTTGGATTTTGCTCTCCTGGAGCCTCTTTTCACGAAAGCGCAACCGGAAGATGCTCGCCGGGATGCTGGCTCTTGCTCTCGTGTTCACGTCTTTCCCCGCCTGGATCAGGTTGTTCCGCCGCTAGCATTCGCTAGCAGAAGCATCTCCACACCGATAAAATGCTTGTCGAGGGCCGGAAAAGATGCCCCTGGCCGACGAATGTGCTTTACTACCAGAATCTTGATGAGAGCCCAGTGTGGCCGCCCGCCGGCCCACGCAACTCTATAGAGAATGGAGTTTTTGTGAGTGATACGAGACCAGCAGGGGACGAAGTACCCGAAGAACAGCGTATGGAGTCCCGCACCCGGATCAACCCGGTTGTGTTCTACGGTTCTTCGGCGGCGATCCTGGCGATTGCACTGTGGGCCATTATCAGCCCGGATGGGGCCGCCAGCGCCCTTGGGGTTTTGGTTGGTGCGATCTCTAACTGGTTCGGCTGGTTTTACATCCTGATCGCGACGGTCTTCCTGGTCTTTATCCTATTTCTCGCGCTCTCGCGGTACGGAAAGATAAAGCTGGGACCGGAGCACTCCGAGCCGGAGTTCAGCACTTTCTCCTGGGCGGCGATGCTCTTTGCCGCCGGCATCGGCACGGATATTATGTTCTTCGCGGTCGCCGAGCCCGTCACCCAGTACCTAGCCCCGCCCACCGGCCAGGGCGAAACGCTGAACGCCGCCCGGGAGGCTACCGTGTGGACGCTCTTCCACTACGGCATTACTGGCTGGGGGATGTACGCGCTGATGGGAATATCCCTGGCGTATTTCGCCTACAGGATGAACCTGCCGCTTAGCATCCGGTCGGCGCTGTACCCGATCTTCGGCAACCGCATCTTCGGACCTTTGGGCCACGGCATAGACCTCGCCGCGGTTCTAGGTACGATCTTCGGTATCGCAACCTCGCTCGGTATCGGCGTGGTCTTTCTGAACTCCGGGCTAGGGCTCCTCTTCGGCTTCCCACAAGGTTTACCCGTCCAGGTCGGGCTCATCGTACTCGCCGTCGTCATCGCGACGATCTCGGCGGTTACCGGGGTCGAGAAGGGCATCCGGCGGCTCTCGGAGCTTAACGTCTGGCTTACGGTCGGGTTGGCCGGTTTCGTGCTGGTTACCGGCCCGACCATCTTCTTGCTGAACGCGTTCGTGCTGAACATCGGGGACTACGTGAGCAACTTCGCGAGCCTCACGATGCAGACTTTCGCCTTCGACCGGCCGACGGAGTGGCTCGGCTTCTGGACGCTCTTTTTCTGGGCGTGGTGGATCGCCTGGGCTTCTTTTGTCGGGTTGTTTTTGGCCCGTATCTCCCGCGGCCGCACTATCCGGC
>JBARZO010000015.1:0-6817 GCA_049650165.1 Rubrobacteraceae bacterium | reverse complement strand
TAGGCTTTTATCTCGGACATCCGTCCCTCCTCTGTTTCGCGCGTAAACTAACCATATCTTACTCTCAGTCCCAGACGAGGGAGCCGGCGCTCTGGTACTCGGTTACGCGGGTCTCGAAGAAGTTCTTTTCTTTGGCGAGGTCCATCGTCTCGCTCATCCAGGGGAACGGGTTTCGCGAGCCGTACTGGGCCAGCAAGCCTATGCGCTTAAGGCGCCGGTCGGCGACGAACTGAACGTATTCCCGGAAGAGCCCGGCGTTAAGGCCGAGTACGCCGTCGGGGAGGCATTCTTGGGCGTAGGCTATCTCATACTCGACGGCATTCCGGATCATCTCGACGATCTCGTCTTTGAGGTCCGGCGTCCAGGCTTCGCGGTTCTCTTCCTTTATGGTGTTGATGAGATCCACTCCGAAATTCAGATGCACAGTCTCGTCGCGCAAGATGTACTGGAACTGCTCCCCAATGCCCGTCATCCGGTTCTGACGATGGAAGGAGAGGATCATGACGAACCCGGAATAGAAGAAGATCCCCTCCATGATCACGTAGAACCCGATCAGGTTCTTGATAAACTCCTGGATACCTTCAGTGGTCTTTGTCGAGAAGTCCGACCGCATGACGGATTCGGTAAGCGACATGACGAACTCGTCCTTGCCCCGGATGGAGTCCACCTCGTTGTACATATTGAAGACCTCACGCCCATCCAGGCCGAGCGACTCTACGATGTAGTGGAAGGTGTGAGTGTGAATGGCTTCCTCGAAGGCTTGGCGCAGCAGGTACTGGCGCGCCTCGGGGTTGGTGATGTGCTCGAAGATGGAGAGTACGATGTTGTTCCCGACCAAACTCTCACCGGTAGAGAAGAAGCCCAGGTTCCGCATGATGACGAGTCGCTCACCTTCGGTCAGTCTATCGGAATGCCAGAGGGAGACGTCTTTCTGCATTGGGACTTCGGTGGGCATCCAGTTGTTGGAGCAGCCGTTGAGGTAGTGCTCCCAGGCCCACTCGTACTTGAGCGGCCAGAGCTGGTTTACGTCCACGGCCCGGCAGTTGAGGAGCTGCTTATCCTCGGCGTCTATCCTCTTCGTGAGGTCGTAGGGCCGTTCGTTTCCGTCGGTGCAGCATTGGGACATAAAGTCTTCCTTTCTATTAGCGGGTTTACTGGCAGGCTTCGCACTCGGGATCGTCGGGGGAGCAGGTCTCTCCCTGAACCGCCTCTTGCACTACTACGGGTATCGTTTGTTCTTCCAAGCGGCTGGAGGCGGATTGGCTCTTCATCCAGCGTGGTTGGATGCCGCGCTTGTTGATATCCATGCTCGATTTCTCGACGTTCGTGGCGCCCCGCGAGCGGAGGTAGTAGGTGGTCTTGAGACCTTTGTTCCAGGCGTTCAGGTACATCTCGGAGAGGA
This sequence comes from Rubrobacteraceae bacterium, assembly GCA_049650165.1. GTDB lineage: Bacteria > Actinomycetota > Rubrobacteria > Rubrobacterales > Rubrobacteraceae > SIRX01. The sequence continues at coordinate 5,415 of JBARZO010000015.1, read as the reverse complement.
GCTTGCCGCTCGGCTGGGCAAGGTAGAGGTTCAGGGACTGGCCCATGTCGATCCATTTCTGCCGACGGCTGGCACAGTCGATGATCCAGCCGGAGTCGATCTCGAAGGCTGTGAGATAGACTCGCTTGAGGTCTTCGGGAACCCGGTCGATATCCTGTACGGAGCCGTCAAAGTGCTTGAGGCCTTCGATCATCTCCTCGTCCCACAGTCCGCGCTTCTTCAAATCCCGAACCAGGTAAGGGTTGATAACCGTGAATTCACCAGAGAGGTTGGATTTGACGAACAGGTTGGAGTACGTCGGCTCGATAGACTGGTAGACGCCGGAGATGTTGGAGATGGTCGCCGTCGGCGCTATCGCCATGACGTTGCTGTTTCTCATGCCGTTCTCCGCAACGGCGTCCCGAACCAACTGCCAGTCGAGTGTCGTGGAGCGGTCCATTGAGATCTCCACCCCACGCTCTTTTTCGAGCAAATCTATGGTGTCTATCGGGAGCAGACCCCGGCTCCACTTGGAGCCCTCGTAGCTCGTGTAGGTTCCGCGCTCGGCGGCGAGGTTCGAGGAGGCGAGGATGGCGTGGTAGGAGATCAACTCCATCGAGTAGTCGGCGAATCGGACAGCCTCCTCACTGGCATACCCCATCCGCTGCTCAAAGAGCGCGTCCTGAAAGCCCATGAGACCTAACCCCACGGGCCGGTGGCGAGAGTTTGCTGTCTGGGCTTCCGCTGTTGGATAGAAGTTTATGTCCACGACGTTGTCCAGCATCCGCACCGCCGTCTTGATGGTTTCGGCGAGTTTTTCCTCGTCGAGACCGTAAGCGTCGGTGTGGGCGGCCAGGTTTAGCGAGCACAGGTTGCAAACGGCGGTCTCTTCGGCGCTGGTGTTCAGAAGGATCTCGGTGCAGAGGTTGCTGGAATGGACGACGCCCGTATGGTCTTGCGGAGAGCGGACGTTGGAGGGATCTTTAAAGGTGATCCAGGGGTGCCCCGTCTCGAAGATCATCGAAAGCATCTTGCGCCACAGGTCATTCGCTTCCACCCGTTTGAACTGCCGCAGCTCGCCCCGGTCGGCCATCCGCTCGTACTCGACGTAGCGCTCCTCGAACGCTTTCCCGTAGAGGTCGTGCAGGTCGGGGACTTCGTTTGGGGAGAAGAGCGTCCACTCGCCGCCCTCCATCACGCGCTTGACGAAGAGGTCCGGCACCCAGTTGGCCGTATTCATGTCGTGCGTCCGGCGGCGCTCGTCACCGGTGTTCTTCCTGAGCTCCAGGAAGTCCTCGATATCCAGGTGCCAGGTCTCCATGTAAGAGCACGCCGCGCCCTTCCGCTTGCCGCCCTGGTTCACGGCTACAGCAGTATCGTTGACGATCTTGAGGAAAGGAATTACCCCCTGGCTCTCGCCACCGGTGCCGTTGATGACGGAGCCGGTCGCCCGGATGTTGGTCCAGTCGTTACCAAGGCCACCGGCCCACTTGGAGAGCATGGCGTTGTCCGAAACGGCCTTGAATATGCTTTCGAGGTCGTCGCCGACGGTGGTCAGGTAGCAGGAGGAGAGCTGGGGATGCTGGGTGCCGCTGTTGAAGAGGGTTGGTGTCGCAGAAACTACCCGGAACGCCGAGAGCATCTCATAGAACTCTATCGCCCGACCTTCGCGATCTTCCTCTTTCAGTGAAAGGCCCATCGCGACGCGCATCCAGAAGTATTGGGGGCACTCAATGCGGCGGTTTCCGGCCTCGATCAGGTACCGGTCGTAGATCGTCTGCAGCCCGAGGTAGGTGAAATCGTCGTCCCTGGCAGACCGCAGCGCAGCGGAGAGCCGGTCGAGGTCGAACTCCAGAAGTTCTGCGGACAGCCGCCCGGCCTCGATTCCAGCCTGCAGATAGCCTGTAAAGTTTTGCCGGTAAGTATCCTCGAAATTCTCTTCAGCAGGAACTTTACCCCAAGCCTCACGATAGATAACTCCAAGCAGCAGTCGGGCGGCGGCGTCTCCGTATGCGGGATCGTTCTCGATGTGGGACCGGGCAGCCAGGATGGTAGCCCGCTGTATCTGCTGCGGCGTAATGCCATCGTAGAGCGAGCCCAGCGCATCGTCCAGGATGCGCCCGGGGTCCACGTTCTCCAGGTCCCGGCAGGCAGCCTCGATCTTCCTGCGAATACGCCAGGCTTCGAAGACACTCTCGCTCCCGCCGTCGTGGCGCACCTTTATAGCCGGGCGGCCACCATCAACCGATTCGCCGCGGAACATACGAGCCTTTTTGTGCTCTTCACGGTAGACGATGTAGCGGCGGGCGACCCGGTAGTTGCCGTCCCGCATCAACTGCTCTTCGACGAGGTCTTGTATCTGCTCTACGTCTACCGACTCGTCAGTCTCCGTAACGCGAGACATTACTGCAGTCGTAGTGCGTTCGACCTCTTCCCGGAGTTCCGGGTGTAGTTCTGCGCTTTTAGACAGACCCTGTTCTGCCCGGAAAGCGTTGGCAATAGCCCGAGAAATTCTGGCCGCATCGAAGGCTACAACCCGTCCGTCTCGCTTCCTAACCAATGTTTCCTGTGTGATCATCGCTCTACCCCTTTCGCGCCGCTTTTCTATTGCGGACAGCCACGATGACCAGCAGGAAGATAGGTAGCGAAGAAGAGGCTGCTTCGTCCGCAGGAGTGCAAATAATAGTTTGCGCCAACCGCCGGCGATGCTCTCTTACCGCGACCAGCCTCTCCCTCGAAGGCACGAGCCACCCTCCCGCACACCCGTGCGGGTCACCGGCAGGTCTTCGGACTCGCAGGCTCTTGGATCTTTGGTCCAACCCTACTCACCGCCGCTTCCCAATCCTTAAGGATCAGTGCTCTATGACGGTTTTCGTTCCTGCTCACCGCTGCGGGGCAGTTCCGGATTTACACCGGATTCCCTCTTACGACGCCGAAACCTGAGAAACTAGATAGGCTCCGGCGAACCGGTTGATGGCCGGCATTATGTTCTCCCACCCCGTCACTGTCAACACCAAATGGAAGAAAAATCCTGCTAAAAGGCTATCTTTTCTTTTCAGCCACCTAATACGCGGGCGATGGCAAGACCGTCTACACCCTCCCGGATCAGGGGTAGTACGATAGCTGAGAGACTTGGATGCTGTGCGATCCTCTCGTTGAACTCGTGGGTGGCGCGGGCCGATTTGTCTTCCGGGTCCAGAACGCTTCCGCCCCGAATGGCGTTGTCGCCCAGGATCAGGGAGCCGGGCTTCGAAAGCTCCAGTGCCCGCTCCAGATAAGCCGGATAGCCTTCTTTCTCCGCGTCAATACAGACCAGGTCGAACGGCTCGGTGCCGCTCTCGACCATCGTGGCAAGCTGTTCGTGAGCGTCGCCTACCAACACCTCCACCAGATCTTCCAGTCCAGCATGTTTGATGTTCTGGCGGGCGACTTCCGCGTGATGCTCGTCTACTTCGAGGGAGATCAAGGTCCCGTCTTTTGGCAGCGCGCGGGCGAAGTGTATGGCACTGTAACCGCCGAGCGTCCCGATCTCCAGAATGCGCCGGGCGTCGCTTATCTCCACCAGCAGACGCAGCAGCTTCCCTTCATTTGGAGATACCTGTATCTCCGGCAGGCCGGCGGCCTTCGATTCGCGCAAGGTTCTCTCTAGAATTTCGTCGTTGGTCGCGAATAGGTCTTCGACGTAATGGTCTATCTCTCCGAGAAGCTCTCTGAAGTCATCCATGCTCGTGATTCCCCCATAGGTCGAGTTGGTATTCTACGTTCGTCAGGGTGAGGCCCCGCGCCAGAACTGCGGGGCCGGCCTCAGTCCTATCACCATCAGACAGCAACCTCTCGAAGTCTGCGAGTTTTCTCTTTCTCTCAGCCACTTCCAGCATGGTACCGATCAACGAACGAACCATTCCGTATAGGAAAGAGTTCGCGGTAATGTTGTAGACAAGGAGTTCGCCGTGCTTTTCCCAAAAAGACTCTGTGATCGTACGCTCGAAGCGTACGTGGTAGGTACGGTTCGGGGTGAAAGCCTTAAATTCGTGGACTCCCAGGATGCGTTCCCCCGCCTCTCTCAGCAGGCCGAAATCTAACTCTCTCGCGAAATACAGGCTCCTCCGCCAGAGCAGCGGAGACCGGACGGGCGAGTTCACTATCCGATATTCGTAGCTCCGGCTCCGGGCGTCTCTGCGGGCGTCGAAGTCTTTGGGTACCTCCACGCAACGGCGGACGGCGAGGTCTTTCGGAAGGACGGCGGACGTTTTGTAGGCGACGAGGTGTGGCGCTAGGTCCGTATCCGCATCGAAGGAGATCACCTGCCCAGCCGCGTGGACCCCGGCGTCCGTGCGCCCGGCGACGCTCATCCTTACCGGAACTTGCAGTATGGTTTCGAAAGCCTCTGAGAGTGTGTCTTCTACGGTTCGACGGTCGGGCTGAGAGGCCCACCCGGCAAACTCCGCGCCGTCGTACTCGACGAGCCCGGCGAACTTCACAGGAGAATACCCCCGACGATAACGAGAGTGGTGGCGAGGAGAGCCAGCCCATCCCGAGCCTGTAGGCGAAGTTCGCGATAGCGGGTCCGGCCTTCACCCCCACGGTATCCCCGGCTCTCCATCGCTTCGGCCAGCTCGTCGGCCCGGCGAAAGGCTCCGATGGTCAGCGGCACCAGAACCGGCACCATCGTCCGGACGCGCCGGATGAGTCCGCCGTCGGAGGCGTCCGAGCCGCGGGCGGCCTGGGCTTTCATGATCTTCTGCGCCTCTTCGTGAAGGGTGGGGATAAAGCGCAGGGCTATGGTCATCATCATCGCAACCTCGTGCGCCGGAAAACGCAGTTTCTTTAGGGGCGAGAGCAAGTCCTCGATACCGTCAGCCAACGCAACCGGGGCGGTGGTCGCCGTTAGCAATCCCGCCGCCGACACCAGTAACAGTATCCTAAGCGCCAGCAAGAAACCCATCCGCAACCCGCCCTCGTGGATCTCCAGTATTCCCCACCGGAACAGAGTATCGCCTTCCCGGGAGAAGAATATCTGGAAGAACGCCGTGAGGGCCGCGATGAACAGTACCGGACGCAACACCCGCACGAAAGTGCCCGGTGGTATGCGGGCGAGGAGGACGAGCACCGTCAGGGCAAGGGTTACGAATAGAAACCCTGCTATGGAGCGGACCAGGAAAAGTCCCATAACTAGCAAGGCGACAGAAATTATCTTGGCCCGCGGGTCTAGTCCGTGCAGCGGGGACTCTACCGGATAAAACTGTCCCAGGCTCCGGTTCACCTTTGCGTAACCAACAAGTTTTTCAAGGCGTCGAGCGTGTCCTCGTAGCGTACCGGCGTACCGAACTCTGGCCGCGCGTCTCTCAGTGTAGCCCCTACCTGGACTGTCGCCGGGGCCATTTCGAGGTTGGAGTAGAACACTTCCTCCGGCGTCCCGAGAGCCCTTATTTCACC
>JBARZO010000014.1:0-4326 GCA_049650165.1 Rubrobacteraceae bacterium | reverse complement strand
GGCACAGGGTCTAATGAACCGCACCTCGCTCGGGGAGGATCGGGGGATGCTTTTCGTTTTCGAGGAGGAAGCCACGCTCTCATTCTGGATGAAAAACACCCTGATCCCGCTCTCCGTAGCCTACATAGACTCCGAGGGCCGAATCGTGGACATTCAAAAGATGGAGCCACTAGACGACGATCCACCGCACTACGCTTCAGCCGAGCCCGCCCAGTACGCCCTGGAGGTCAACCAGGGTTTCTTCGAAGAACGCGGCGTCGAGGTTGGGGACATGGCGGAGCTGCCCGCGTAGCAACAGAACCGTACGGGTGGCGTCAGCCGTCTAGTGCTGCAGCTACCGCGAACGGGTCTGCTGCCACAACTGAGGCGGCGTACAGTTCCATCGCGCCCATGTCGGAGGTGCGGCTGGCGGGATCCCCCCGGTCCACCAGACGCACTACGGTGGGAAAGCCGGACCAATCTTCGTCTGACGGACCGAGTGGTGGGGTGTAGAACGCTACGTTGAATGTGCTGACACCGAGTTCTTCGACGTAACTTTTGAGGATCCTGGCGACTGTTTGGTGGAGAGCCTCGTCTTCGATGTCGTCGGCCAAAAGGATCAACTCTTTGTCTTTGATCGGGGTGAGGCTCGCAAATCCTCGTACGCCGTCGGAACAGGTAAAACTGAGTCCCAATGAGTCGTGGGCGCGGTAGAGGTCGTCGAAGTAGTTTGTGCCGTGATCCGAGGTGTAGCGTTCGGCTGAGCGGCGGAGGTGCTCTACTTTAGGGTAGTGCATGTTGCGGGTGGCGGTCGCCTGGGCGTGGCCGTGGAGTATCGAACCGCCGGCCCGCCAGAGACAGTTCCACATCAGGAAGAAGTACCGGGCTTCCGGGTCTTCTTCGAAGGCTTTGCGGCCCCACTGGAGACCTACGTTTATGTAGTCGTCCACTTTCTCGGGGGTGAAGTGGAGCGGGTTGTGGTCGTCGAAGACGATGACGCCGTGAAAGCCGTCGTATTTGGCGATGTTCGAGGCGGTCGTGGAGTGCTTCCCCCGGATGCGGCCGAAGGTGTCGGCGGGCGTTCCGGTTTCGGGGCTGCAGAACGGGTCGCCCTCGGTCTCGGAGATCTCCTCTTCCAGCTTCAGGTCGGTGCCGGTGTCGGAGGGGCGTGATGCGCGGAGGCCGTTGAAGATGGAGCCTTCCAGCGTCACGAGGTTCGTTACTTTGATGATCTCTTGCTCGCGCACGGCGTCTACGGAGCCGAAGGAGTTCTCGATCCAGCCGTGCATGCTCTCCGGCGGGTCGAGGCGTCCGATGGTGGCGCTGACGTCGAAGTTTCGTTCGACGATGGTCCGGTCTTCGGCGGAGAGGTCGCCGATCAGAGCCGGTAAACCGGTTATTTGTTTGTCTGTCATAAGGTTATGGCTCCTCGGGTCGTTCTGAATATTGCTAGGCGGAGATTATTAATTGCAGCGCCATAGCCGGTATGACGCAGAGGCCGGAGAGAACCGCCCACATACGCAGAATACCGGCTAGCTGCGTCTGGCTTTTTGGCAGCAGTTCGGCTACCGAACCAAACAGACCGGCGATCCCGCCACAAACTCCTATGGCCATAAACATGAAGTCGTCCATGCCCCGGCTCGCCGGGTAGTCGGAGATGCCCCAGTAAATCGCCATGACCGAGAAGGCTATTAGCAGCAGAAAGTGCCAACGCTGCTGGGGCTCTTTGAAGAGGTCCGACTTCAATTCGGCCCGCTTCCGGGAGATGTAGGTGGTGAGCTTCTCCAGCATAGTGCAAGGCTTTTACGCTTTCTGCACGGCATCGGACAGGTGATCGTAGACCCAGGAGCGCGGGATCATGCGGTCGACGTGTCCCTCTACAACGAGCTTTATCTTCGCTACTTCGTGGGCGAACTTGACGCAAGTAGGCCAGTCTTGGCCTTCGAGGTGGGCTGTCAGGAGCCCGGCCCAGAATGTGTCGCTGGCGCCGGTCACGTTTTTTATCTCGACCCTGGTGAGAGGTCCGATTTCTTCGACGGATTCTCCGTCAGAGATGGTGACTACACCGCCGCTGCTGGTGAACAGAACCACGTCTGCGCCCAGTTTGTGAAAGTCGTTCAGACAGGCTTCGCGCAGGTCCTCCTCTTCCATGTTGTAGTCGAAGAGCCGCCGGGCGTCTTCTAGCGATGGTTTTACTACTGTAACGTAGGGTAGTACCTCGGCCAGAACCTCCCAGGCCTCGTCTTTATTCGGCCAGATCCGGGGGTCGTAGTTCGGATCCAGTGAAACGGTCTGGCCGTGCCGGTGGGCGAGCCGCATGGCCCGGCGGGCCGCCAGCCGTTGCGGATCTTTCGAGAGCGCGAAGGCCGAAGTGTGTACGACGCGGGCGCGGGCGACCAACTCGGGGGTAACCTCGCTCATGTTGAGCAGTGAGTCGGCTCCCCGGTTGACCTGAAAGTCCGGCACGCTAACGGTGCGGGTGACGAAGACGTTGGTCGTGGGGGATTCGCTAGATTTCTGAAGCGACTCGGTACTGACCCCGTGGCGCTGGAGCTGGTCCTCCAGGTACTCGCTGAAGTGATCCGTGCCGACCTTGGACAGTATCGCGGATCTCCCGCCGAGCTTGGCGATGTAGACGGCCAGGTTGGCGGGCTGGCCACCTAGGTAGCGCGTAAAGCTGTTGGCGGTGCGCAACGAATGAACCATATCGTGGGAGATGAAATCTACTACCGTCTCGCCGACCGAGAGCACGTCGAGTGCGAAGTACAACTGGTCCAGGGTCTCGGTCGAGAGGTCTCCCGACTCAGGGTCCGTGAAGAACGTCGGGATCGGCAGCCGCTCGACCACCTGGTAGCCGTTCTCCGAATCTAGCTCGTGTCCATTCGGATGGCCCGCCGCGAGGGTGGTGGTGTCCCCGTCAACATCTTCCGTATCGCGCTCCTCACCCTTGATGGCTTCCAGGTAGCGCTCAGCGGTCCGCTCCCAGGTGTAATGTTCGATCACCCGGTTGTAACCGGCCTCGGCGTACTCCTTCCACTCGTCCTCGTAACCAACAAGCTTGTAGAGTCCGGCGCTAACTTCTTCCGCGTCGGAGGGGTCTACGAGGATGCCGTACTGTTCGTCTCCGCTACGCAGACTTTCGCTCGGCCCGCCGTATTTGGTCACAACCGCCGGAAGACCCGCCGCCATCGCTTCGAGCGGCGCCAGTCCGAAAGGTTCGTAGTTGGCCGTGAGTGTGAAGACCGAGCGCATCCCGGCCAGGTACCGGTAGGCGGCGGCCAGCTCCCGCTGGCTGCTGAGGGAGAACATCGAGACTTCGCCCCGCAACTCATCGCGCTCTATAACCCGCATCAGGCTGTCCAGCACTTCCCGCTCGCCCTCGTCCGCGTCTTTGTAGCCCTCAAGCGGGTTTTCCAGTCCGCCGGTAAAGATCACCAGGTTGGCGTGTTCCCGCAGAACCGGGCTGCTGGCGAAGGCTTCGACAAGCGCCAGGTGGTTCTTCTTGGGGTCCAACCGGCTGGAAGCCACGACGCACGGCAGATCTACCCGGCTTTGGTCCAGGTCGCGCTCTAGTGACTCTTGGACGTGTCGGTGAATTTCGTCTTCCTGCTCGTATTCGGCGGCTTTGTCGAAGATGTGCAGCGCAACGCCGGGTGGAACGGCCGCGAAACGGTTATCGTCGGTCGGGTCGATCGAGCCGCGATAGGCGCTGTGGGTGTACTGATTGAAGCGTTCCTGGGAGGTGCTGGTAATGTTGACGGCCGAACGGTTCATGGAGAGACGCTCACCCACGATGCGCCGGGAGAATTTGTACTTCTCGTCCGTCTCCTCTATGTGTTTCCGGGAGACGCCCATCTTGTCCATCTTCTGGGCGCCCAAAGAGTGGGCCGTGAAGCTGAACGGTATGCCGGTCTGCTCTTCCATGTAGACCGCGCACAGGCCGCCATCGCCATAATGCGAGGTTACGGCGTCCGGCATCGGGCCTTCCTCTTCGTACCACTTGAGCAGGTTCGGGACGAATTCGGTGCAGAGGTAGGGCCAGAGATCTTCCTTGACCAGGAACTCGTCCGGGCCGCACGGGATGCGGAGTATGCGGACGTTCGGGGCGTCCGGGTAGAAGTCCGTCTCGCTCTCGAACTCGGGCCACTCGGGGTCGATGACGCGGCGGGTCACGATGTCTACTTTGTGATCCAGGTTTCCCATCGCCAGAGCCAACTCCTTGACGTAGACGAGCTGGCCGCCGAAATCCGGATGCTGGGTCCAGTAGGAGTCGTTCGGATCGAAGTTCCCCTGGGGATTTATAAACGCGACGTGCATTTCTCTGTCCTTTCTATCGCCGGTTACGAT
>JBARZO010000013.1:0-2126 GCA_049650165.1 Rubrobacteraceae bacterium | reverse complement strand
GCTCTACGGCCTGTTCGGGAACTACCTGCCGGTCTTCTCCCACGCCGGCTTCTCCTGGGACCGCTTGGCGACGGAGACTTTCTACACCTCAAGCTCCATATTCGGCACCCCGATACAGGTCTCCTCGACTTTTATCTACCTCTTCCTCTTTTTCGGCGTAATACTCGTCAAGACAAACATCGGACAGTTCTTCAACGATCTGGCTTTCGGGGCAACGGGTACATTTACCGGTGGTACCGCGAAGGCGGCGGTGACGGCCAGCGGGTTGCAGGGTATGGTCTCCGGTAGCTCTGTGGCGAACACCGTTACTTCGGGGTCTTTCACCATTCCGATGATGAAGCGTTCGGGTTTTAGGCCGGAGTTCGCGGCGGCGGCGGAGGCCTCGGCGTCGACGGGCGGCCAGATCATGCCGCCCCTCATGGGCGCGGCGGCTTTCATTATGGCGGAGTACACGGGGATTCCGTACAACGAAATCATCCTGATCGGCATAATCCCGGCCATCCTGTACTTCTCCGGCGTCTTTATGGGCACGCACTTCGAGGCCCGGCGGCAAGGTATCCTGGGCGTCGCCCGGGACCAACTCCCGGCTATAGGAGGTCTGCTGAAGAAGCTGGACTTGTTGTTGCCGCTGGTGATAATCATAACCCTGCTGTTGACGGGCTCCTCGGCCCAGAACGCGGCGCTCTACGGGATAGGGGCCGCTTTCGCCATCAGCCTGATCCGCCGCTCCACCCGGATGTCGCTCGTCGAGACGGGCAAGCTGCTGGAGAACGGCGCGCGGGCGGCCCTGCCGGTCATAGCGGCCTGTGCCAGCGCCGGCATCATCGCCGGCATCGTCACCAAAACCGGCCTCGGCGGCAAGCTCGCCGGTGGTATTTTGGATCTAGCTTTCGGCAACTTCTTCCTGGTGTTGCTGCTCACGATGGTAGCCTGCATCGTTCTGGGCATGGGTTTGCCGACGACGGCCAACTACGTTGTGACGGCCACGGTCGCGGCCCCGATCCTGGTTCAGTTCGACGTCCCCCTGATCGCCGCCCACTTTTTCGTCTTCTACTTCGGCATCGTGGCGGATATAACCCCGCCGGTCTGCCTCGCAGCCTACGCCGGCGCGGGCATAGCCGGGGCAAACCCGATGAGCGCCGGAGTGACCGCCGTCAAGCTGGCGATAGCGGCGTTTATCATCCCGTACATCTTCGTCACCAACCCGGTGCTGTTGCTGGAGGGTGCAACGGCGGGGAACCTGATTCCTGCGTTGCTGACCGCCTTGCTGGGTATGGGGGCAATAAGCGGGGGTATCATGGCCTACTTTATAGGTCCCGCGAAGGTTGTGGAGAGGCTGTTACTGGTAGCGGGCGGCATTGCGTTGGTCTATCCGAGTATTTTCGTCTCACTGATAGGTCTGGCGGTAGTGCTCGCCATAGGAGTTTTCCAATATCTCAGCGGACGGACCGGCAAGTCGAGCCCGGACCAGGCCGAAGAGAGCCCAGCATAGTGATCTGTCGGTGTCCAAAGATCGGCAGCTAGCGGGCCGGGTAGAAAGACACGGCTTTGAGCATCATAGAGTTTAGCGGCGCAAACAAGTTCTTCGGAGGTTTCCAGGTTCTCCACTTTCAACAGGACGCAGCCAGAACCGCCAGACGGCTTGATATTCGACCGCGTCATAAGATCCTACAATTCGGCTTCCAGGTATACGGGACCCGACATACTTTCGGCTCCAACAGGCTCGAGCGTTAGCTGGAGAGAATCGTACCGTCCCAAAGATTCGGAGACCTCGACGTCATCCTTACTGCGGATAGCGTCGGCGGTATGACGGAGATGCCGGATACCGGCGGTATCTCGCCGGCCCTGATCTCCAGCATAGCCGTCCTGGCTCTCGCCGTTGGAGCCACCGGGCTCTACGCGCTCCGGCGCCGCACCGCTTGATCTAAGATCCGATACGAGCGGCCTGTAACGGGCGGGACCAAAAAGTCCCGCCCGTTATGTTTGCTAACCGGACTGTTCGCCTTCTTCATCCTGCTCGGCCTTTTTCTGCCCGGACTCTTCATCCAGCTCCACCGCCGCGGTGCCCAGAGCACCTCCCTGGCTTTCTATAAAGCGGCGCTCGGAGATGTAGGATTGAACCATTG
>JBARZO010000012.1:0-3378 GCA_049650165.1 Rubrobacteraceae bacterium | reverse complement strand
GCTTACGGGGGCGCGACCGCGTGAGAACCTACCTGCGGCTCCTCGCGTTCCTGAAACCTTACCGGTGGCAGGTGACGCTCGCCGTCTTTCTCGGGGTCGCCACAGTGGTGAGCAACGTCGGGCTGCTCGCTACGGCGGCCTATACGATCTCCGCCGCCGCCATCGTCCCGTTCATCTCCCTGCTGACCATCCCGATCTTCTTCGTCCGCATCTTCAGCGTCTCCCGCTCTTTTAGCCGGTACTTCGAACGCCTGACCTCCCACGACGCAACTTTCAAACTTCTGGGCCAGGTAAGGACGTGGTTCTACGGTCGCCTGGAGCCCCTGGCGCCGGGACGGCTGCTCAAGTACCGGAGTGGGGACCTGCTCTCAAGGATCTCCCGTGACGTCGAAGAGCTGGAAAACGTCTACGTCCGCGTCACCGGACCTGTCGTCATCGCCGCCATCGCCGCCGGGCTGGCCTTCGGCATCTTCTACCGCTTTTTCAGCCCGATCCTTGCCTTCGTCACGCTCGGTTTTCTCCTGGCCGCTGGGGCCGGAGTGCCGCTCCTGGTGCGTTCTCTGACCAGGGGATTAGGACGAAGGGAACTGGAGTTGCGGGCCGAACTGAACGCCCAGATCGTGGACGGTCTCCAGGGCGTCCAAGACCTCCTGGCCTTCGGACGGGAAAGCGACCAGCAGGAAAAAGTCGCCATCCTGGGGCGCAAGCTGAACCGACTACAGCGCCGGATGGCGTTCATCACGGGACTTCAGGCTTCCCTCGGGGACTTGCTGATGAACCTGGCGATGATCTCCGCGCTCGCCATCACGATACCGCTCGTGGCGGCGGGCGAGGTGCGCGGCGTTTTCCTGGCGTTCATCGCGCTCGTGGTGCTCGGTAGCTTCGAGGCCGTCCAACCGTTAGGCGCCGCCTTCCAATTTCTCGGACGCTCGCTCGCCGCCGGAGACCGGCTCTTCGAGATAGCAGACTCAAAACCGGACGTAACCGATCCCGAAACACCGGCTTCCGTGCCGGAAAATCCTTCGCTGAAACTCGATGGGGTGAGCTTCCGTTATGGTCCGGGAGACCCGCTCGCTTTAGAAAATGTCTCCCTAACGCTCGAACCTGGCGCCAGGATCGCGGTTGTTGGGCCTAGTGGTTCGGGGAAGAGCACGCTGGTCAATCTGGCGCTCCGGTTCTGGGACCCGGAAGGAGGCGAAGTCCGGCTCGGTGATTGCGACGTGCGGGGCTACGCTCAAGAAGACTTGCGGGCCGCCATTGGTGTTCTCTCGCAGCGGGAGCACATCTTCAACGATACTCTGCGCCAGAACTTGCTGCTGGCCGACCCCAAAGCGGATGAGGCGGCGCTTCGCAAAGCTCTGGAGCTTGCCCAACTCTGCGAGCGCGTTGAGGGTTTGCCGCTCGGGATAGAGACCTATTTAGGGGATCAGGGTCTCAAGCTCTCCGGCGGCGAGCGGCAGCGGGTCGCGATGGCCCGGACTTTCCTGAAGGATGCCCCAATCCTCATTCTGGATGAGGCTACGGCAAACCTGGACCCGATCACGGAGCGGGAGGTTCTTGAGGCCGGACGGGAACTCATGCGGGGCCGCTCGACGCTCCTGATCACGCACAGGCTAGTGGACATGCAGAGCATGGACGAAATTCTGGTCCTCGAAGACGGCTGCATCGTCGAGCGCGGTACCCACAAAGAGCTTCGCAAGGCGGACGGCCTCTATTTCCGGATGCTCGCTGTACAGAACCAGATGCTTTTGGAGGTGTGAACGGTTTATCCGAGGGCGAATAGGAAAGCCAAAATTAGTCAATTTTGATCAGGCGCGTAGTCAAGGGTTTGGCTATCCTTGTTTTTGTAACAGTGAAGTAGCAAATAAGTTTAGGAGGCCGATGTGGAAGATGCCTTAATTTTGTCCCGGTTACAGTTTGCCATGACCGTGGGCTACCATTACATCTTCCCGCAGCTCAGCATGGGGCTGGCCTTGCTTATCTTCGTGCTCAAGAGCGTCTACATGCGAAACGGAAACGAAAAGTGGAACAACGCGGCGAGGTTTTGGGGCAAGATCTTCGCCGTCACCTTTATCATAGGCGTCGTTACCGGCATCCCGATGGAGTTCCAGTTTGGGACCAACTGGTCCGCCTTCTCTGCGTTCGCCGGAGACATCATCGCCCAAACCCTCGCGATGGAAGGAGCCTTCGCCTTCTTCCTTGAATCCGCTTTCGTGGGACTTTTCCTGTTCGGTGAGCGCAGGTTCGGACAGAAGATCCACTGGTTTTCATCGTTGATGGTATTTTTGGGGACCTGGGCTTCGGGGTACTTCATCATTACGACCAACGCCTGGGTGCAGAATCCGGTCGGCTTCGAGAAGACTGCGGACGGCATTGCTCTAAACGACTACTTCGCCGTGCTGACAAACCCCTGGATGTGGCCCCAGTACATGCACAACATGGGCGGGACCGTCGTGACCGGGGCGTTTGTGATGGCCGGGTTGGGAGCGTACTATCTGCTCGCCCGCGAGCACGAGGAGTACGGTAGGATCTTCGTGAAGGTCGGTGTGATCGCGGGTGTCATAGCCGCCGTGTGGATGCTCTTCCCGAGCGGACACCTCTCAAGCGATCAGGTAGCCGAACACCAGCCTGTCACACTCGCCGCGATGGAGGGACACTTCGAGACGACTGAGGCCGCGCCGCTGGTCTTTATCGGGCAGCCGGACATGCAGAACCTCCGCATAGACAACCCTATCGCCCTGCCCGGAGCCCTGAGTATCCTCGTGTATGGAACCCCAAACGAGGCGGTAAAGGGTCTCAAAGACTTCCCGCGCGACGAATGGCCGGATAACGTGCCGCTCCTCTACTACAGCTACCACATAATGGTGGGTCTGGGTACTATATTCATAGGGATCATGTTGCTGGCCGCCTTTCTCCTCTGGCGAAGAAAACTCTATGAGTCGCGCTGGATGCTGTGGGTGTTGATGCTCTCCATACCGTTTCCGTTCATCGCCAACACTGCAGGATGGTTCACGGCGGAGTTGGGTCGGCAACCCTGGATCGCCTACGGGCTCATGCGGACCGAGGACGGCGTCTCGCCGCTCGTCTCGTCCGGGAGCGTGCTCTTTACCATCATGGGTTTCGCCGGGATCTACACGCTAATGGGCCTTCTCTATATCGTTCTCATGGTCCGCGAGGTCGCCCACGGTCCCGAGAGCGAAGAAGAGATGCTGGGCACCCTCGGAGAAGAGCCCGATGACGGCCCCGAGCCCCAGAGAGCCTAGAGGAGGATAGACAATGCTACCGACGATCTGGTTCATCCTCGTGGCGCTCATGGTCGCCGCTTACGTCTTGCTCGACGGCTTCGACCTGGGCGCCGGGGCCATACACCTCGTCGCC
>JBARZO010000011.1:0-4943 GCA_049650165.1 Rubrobacteraceae bacterium | reverse complement strand
TTATTGGGATCTACGTCGGCGTCATACCGGTTTCTCTGGGGCTGTTGTGGTTCCCGTTTCTCCGGCGGCTCGGGTCTTCGGGCATAAACTTCGTTCTGGCCCTCACGGTGGGCTTGCTCGTCTTTTTGGTCATCGACACGCTGTTGGAGGGTCTGGAGGTTGCCGGGGAGTTGCCGGGCGTCTTCTCCGGGACTCCCCTGGTGATAATGGTCGCGTTGCTGACCCTGCTCGGGCTTCTGGCTTCCGAGCGGTTGTTCAGACGCGGGCGTGAAACCGCGAGCCGGCTCGCAACTTCCTACCGGATATCGTTCGGCATCGGCCTGCACAACCTGGGCGAGGGTCTTGCTATCGGGGCGGCTTTCGCCCTCGGGGAGGCGGCTTTGGGGGTTTTCCTTATCGTCGGTTTCACACTCCACAACATCACCGAGGGGGTCGGCATCGCGGCGCCCATACTCAAGGAACAGCCGCGCTTCGCGCACTTCGCAGGATTGGCGCTGCTCGGGGGTGGGCCCGCCATATTGGGGACCTGGATCGGGGGCTTCTTTTTCTCGCCAATCGCGGCGGCCGTTTTCCTGGCCGTGGGCGCTGGGGCCATTCTTCAGGTGATCTACGAGGTAGGTCGTATACTCTTGAAGGACTCGGTCCGGGCGGAGCAGGCGGCCCTCTCGTTTACCAACCTGGCCGGGCTAACCGCCGGCATAGTGATCATGTACTCCACGGCTCTCCTGGTGAGCGTATGAGTCGCTGAGTTTCGGTTTTTGACGTAACGTGATATCAAATGGGAGGATGAGTAACACGATGAATTTTGTAGTGCCAAAAATGTCGGGTAACGAAGAGCAGTGATATCGGTATTCGCCGGGCTGCCGCCGGTTGTGCAGGCTTTGATCGCCACGATGTTCACCTGGGGTATGACTGCGGCCGGGGCGGCGTTGGTGTTTCCCGTGAAGAAGGTCCCTCGAAAGATGCTTGACGCGATGTTGGGATTTGCGGCGGGGGTAATGATCGCGGCCAGCTTCTGGTCGCTTCTGGCGCCGGCTATCGAGTTGTCGGAGGCTGGGTCTCTGCCGTCCTGGTTGCCGCCGGCTATCGGGTTTTTGGTAGGGGGCGTCTTTCTGAGGCTCCTGGATAGGCTTCTGCCGCACCTGCACCCGGGTTTGCCAATGTCCGATGTGGAGGGCGTAGAGACCAGTTGGCGGCGCAGCGTGTTGCTGATCTCCGCCATCACCCTGCACAACATCCCGGAAGGGTTGGCTATCGGGGTCGCGTTCGGCGCGGTCGGGATAGGACTGGGAGACGGCGTTCCGGCGGCTACTCTCGGCGGGGCCATCGCGCTCGCCATCGGCATCGGGTTGCAGAACTTTCCCGAAGGGACGGCGGTCTCCTTCCCGCTCCGCCGGGAGGGCATGAGCCGCAGAAAGAGCTTCTTCTACGGACAGCTCTCGGCGGTTGTCGAGCCGGTCGCGGCGGTTGTGGGAGCGGCGGCGGTAATCGTCGCCCAGCCGATACTTCCTTACGCCCTGGCGTTCGCGGCGGGAGCCATGATCTTCGTCGTCGCCGAGGAGTTGGTCCCCGAAGCCAAACGTGGCAGCCCGGACATAGCCGCCCTCTCTCTCATGGTCGGTTTTGCCGTCATGATGACGCTCGATGTAGGGCTCGGGTAAAGTCCAGAAACCAGCGCTTTACACCCGATAAAAGTCATACGAAGGTCGAATTCGAGTAGTTCGCTGGTCGCGACCGGCGAACCAAGATCATACTTGCTATATCATCACCTGAGAAAAGCCCGAAGGAGGGGTGGAGATGGCCATTACGGCGATACGGGGAAAGCTGGTCACAGATTATGAAATCTGGTCCGGCGCTGCAGTGCTCGTCGAAAACGGCACGGTTGAGGAACTGAGTCGGGAAGGGACTGTTTCTTCAGAAGACGCGGAACTCCACGATTACGGAGACTCCTTTCTCGTTCCGGGGTTCGTGGACCTTCAGGTAAACGGTTGCTTTGGCATTGATGTCGCCACGGAGCCCGGACGGTTGACTGAGCTTTCGGAGAAGTTACTTTCTACGGGGGTTACATCTTATTTGCCGACCTTGATCTCTTCTCCAGAAGATCTTTACGAGGATGTAATGCCCGTACTTGCCGCTTCTGTAGGCGAACCTTCCGGCGCCGAGTACCTCGGCGCCCACCTCGAAGGGCCGTTTATAAGCCCGCAGAAGCGGGGCGCCCACCCGCAAGCCTTCGTCATCCCGCCGGATACAGCACTGCTAGATCACTGGATGGATCTTTGCCCGGTACGCATGATCACGATCGCACCAGAACTTCCAGAGGCCGAGAAACTTATAGAATTCGCGACCGGTCGCGGCTTAGTCGTCTCCGCCGGCCACTCGGAGGCGTCTTTCGAGGATGCTTACGCGGCGTTTGACCATCGGGTCGCCGGCGTCACGCACCTGTTCAACGCCATGAACTCCATTCACCATCGCAAGCCGGGGGTTGTGGGGGCTGCCTTCGCCCATCCGCGAGTCGTCTGTGGTCTCATCGTCGACGGGCTACACATTCACCCGGAGGTTGCGGGCCTCGCCTTCCAGATGCTCGGACCGGATCGGCTTTATCTCACTACTGACGCAACCGCCGCGACCGGCATGGGTCCGGGAGAGTACGCGCTGGCGACCCGGAAGATCTACCAGGACGCCAACATGGTCCGTCTCGGTGATGGGGCGCTCGCCGGCAGCCTCATTACCATGAACGAAGCTTTCCAGAACATACTGGCCTTCACCGGCTGCACCCTCCCCGAGGCGGCCCGAATGGCCTCCTCCACACCCGCGCGACTGATCGGCGAGGGACGCCGCAAAGGTCGCCTCGTACCCGGCTACGACGCCGACATAACCGTGCTTGCCCCGGACCTCTCCGTGGAAGCCGTTTGGAAAAATGGTCAGAAAGTTTACTGAAATCCACTCTGCAGGAGCTCCTGTTTAGAACGGAAGTGAGATGTTCGAACGCGAGATAAACGAGGTGACGGTCCAACTCGTAAAAGGGGATATAGCCTCTCAGGGAGACATTTCGGCGATCGTAAACGCCGCCAACGCCCGACTCCAAACCGGTGGTGGCGTAGCAGGGGCCATCCACCGGGCTGCCGGACCGGGCCTCACCGAAGAAGCCCGACCTCTCGCGCCCATCAAACCCGGCGAGTCAGTGATAACCGGCGGCCACGATCTGCCCAACGATTACGTCATCCATACTCTGGGTCCAATCTACGGCTCCGACCGCCCGGAGGCTGAACTGCTGGCAAATTGCTACCGTAGCTCTTTGGAAGTCGCCGAAGAGAACCGGATAACCTCCATCGCCTTCCCGGCGATCTCGACCGGAGCTTTCGGCTACCCGTTGGAAGACGCGACCGACGTGGCGCTGCGAACGGTCTTAGAAACGACCTCTAGCCTCGATTGCGTAAAGCTCATCCGCTTCGTGCTGTTCAGTGAACGGGAGTTGGTGGTTCACGAGAACAAGCTCTCCCAGCTTCTTTGGGAATGACTGTGTCAGACGCGGTGTCGTGCGTGCCGCACACCGCGTCCGCCATCGAGGCCGGGCTCCGTATGGACTGCACTAATAAGTTACAAGTTACAGCCCCGGGACGCTGTAACAGCGTGTTAAAATCCGGCCATGACTGACACACCTAAAAAAGTAGAGAAAGTAGAGTTGACCGACGAAGAGTGGCGTGCGGCGCTCACTCCCGAGCAGTACCGAGTTACCCGCAAGAAAGGGACCGAGCGGGCCTTCAGCGGTGAATACCACGATCACAAAGAGGATGGTGTATACCGTTGCGTGGCTTGCGGCACACCGCTCTTTTCTTCCGAGACCAAGTTCGATTCCAGTACGGGGTGGCCTAGCTTCTACGCTCCCATCGCAGAAGAGAACGTCGAGAACGAAGAGGACCGGAGCTTCTTTATGCGCCGCACGGAGGTTCACTGCGCCGCGTGCGGGGCGCATCAGGGACACATTTTCCCCGACGGTCCGGCCCCAACCGGCCAGCGCTACTGCATAAACTCCGCCGCGCTCCGCTTCGACCCGGAAACAAACTCGGAGTAGGAGACCAGCGCTTCGGGGACTAGCATCGCAGGTTCCTTTGGCGAGCAAGTTTTCGTAGCCGAAGTTTTCCGGAGCCACTAAGATTTGGCCTGTATTGTCTCCGGCCACCTCTTTGGGTAGTAAGGTATCCTGAGTCCTGCCCGGAGAAAATTACGAGCTTTGTGCGACGGACAGCCGGTTGCCGGGGCCAGGAAAAGTCCGGCAAGAAAACGGGTGAGTAAAAAGATACGGATATAAGGTATCTTACGGGGGTTTGTGAATGCTATGCTGGATGGATTAGTCGGAGAGGATAAATTTGGGTGAAGAGCGCACGCGGAGGGAATTTCTCAAGCTCGCCGGCCTGGGCACCGTTGGTATTTCGTTGGCCGGTACGATCGGTTGTGAGGCGAAGGAGAATACTCAGGCTTCGGGGGATGCTGGATCTAAGCCTACTTCGGGACAGTCGGGGTCCCAATACGTGCAGTCTTTCCGCTCGCGCCCGGATCTCAGTCCCCCCACCATTGAGGTAAGCACGCCGCCCAACAACACAGCGCCAGGTTACATATTCATCGCTCCCAAGGAGGCCGAGGGACAGTACGGGGCAATGATCGCCGACGAGCAAGGCCGGATGGTGTGGTTCAAACCCGTAGATAGAGAAGGCGATTACGGGATGGACTGTAAAGTTCAAACCTACAAGGGCGAGCCCGTTCTTACTTTCTGGGAGGGGTTGGTCGAGGGTGGTAGCGGAGCGGGTGAGTATCTGGTACTCGACCGTTCGTACAAAGAGATAGCCCGGGTAAGGGCGGACGGTTTCGAGGGGGATCATCACGAGTTCCTCATAACTTCCCGGGATACGGCCCTTATCTTGATCTTCGATGAGGTGGGTGCGGAC
>JBARZO010000010.1:0-2605 GCA_049650165.1 Rubrobacteraceae bacterium | reverse complement strand
CTATAAACCACCGTGATTCTACAGGGCTCTACAGCCGCTCCCAAGTAGCAACGGCGCCCGGTGGACTTTTGGCGAAGCTGTTCGGTAAGATAGCCGGCGTAGTGATCCGCGTAAGGGGAGGAAAAATGGGATTGTTGGATGGAATGATGGGCAACGCCTCGGAGATCGAGGTCTCCGAGATCCAGGAGGACTTTTCGCAGGTTCTGGCGGGAGAAGAGCGGATCGAGAAGGCCTACCGCCTGCTCCGGGACCTCTTCGTCTTTACGAATAAACGGCTCATCCTCGTGGACAAACAGGGGCTTACGGGCAACAAGGTCGAGTACCATTCCCTGCCGTACAAGAGCGTTACCCACTTCAGCGTCGAGACCGCCGGCCACTTCGACCTGGATGCGGAGCTGAAAATCTGGATCTCCGGCAATCCCATGCCGATACAGAAGCGGTTCAACAAGAATCTGAATATCTACGAAGTCCAGAGCGTCCTGGCCGGATGCGTGCTCGGTTAACGTGGCCCGTACCCTGACAGGCCTGATCTTCGTGGTGGCCGGTGTGTTGCACTTCGTCTCGCCGGAGACCTACGAGCGGATCATGCCGCCCTACCTGCCGCTCCACCGCGAACTGGTCTATCTCAGCGGCGCCGCTGAGATAGCGGGCGGGCTGGGATTGTTCTTCGAGCGTACCCGGTCCGTCGCGGGCATCGGCCTGATCCTGCTGCTCTTTGCCGTGTGGCCGGCTAATCTGCAAATGCTCCTTGATGCCCGGGCCGCCGGGAAATCCGGAACCTATCAGGCGCTTTTGTGGGCCCGGATGCCGCTACAAGTTTTGCTCGTGTACTGGGTCTGGCGGGTTTCACGCCTCCGCGACTAGCGAGACGGCGGAGAGTTTAGTTGCTGATCTTGTACCCCTCGCCGCAGGTTCTGCGCTCGTTGCAGTAACGCTTGTAGTTCGGGCGAATCTGGGCGAACCGGTAGATGTTTCTCGGGCTCCTGACCTTCAGCCTCTTCGCCGCAGTGCCGGAATAGCGCGGCCGGTTTACCTGGAGTCCCGCGCCGCCGTAAGGAGAGCCGTCGGGGTTGAATTTAGGATAGCGATAGAAAGCCTGGTGCAGGTGTACCTCTCCCACGGCTATGTCTCCGCCGGTATTTCCGGCGTACCCTATAACGCTGTTTTTGGTCACCGTCTTGCCCCGGCGAATGGAAGAGGGGATGGAGTTCAGGTGGGCCGAGGCGCTCACGTATTTGCCGCCGCTCGACCGGATCACGACGAACCTTCCGTAGTTTCTGTGGGTGTTGTTTCGCCCGGCAAAAACCACCGTACCCTTTTTGAAGGGAGAGAAGATCCGATCCCCCCGGTCGAACGGGTAGTCCACCGCGAACTTGTCGTTCGTGTTGTAGCGCCCGACGCAGCGTCCCTGTCCTATATTGCCGTGAGTGTACTGTCCCCAAAAGTTGGGCCGGCCAACGACGGTCCAGCCGGTTGGGACGCCGTCACCCCGGCGGGAGTTTGCGTAGGAGTCGTGTTGGGTCTGGACAAAGAAGCGCGGGTCCGCCCTCCAACAGCCCTGCGAAATCCTTTTTTCGCGGGCGCCCCCTTGCCCGGAAAATGTGTTTTCCTCCGGTGCGGAATCCTCTATCGCATCCTCGAAGCGAGCCTCATCTTGAGGCGTTTGCGGTTCGGGGGCGGCGTCCTCCAGATCCAGAGAGTCAACGGAGCGTGACGGCTCGTAGAACTTCAGGCTGGATAGAATCTCCTGGTCTCCCGCGTCCAGCCGCTCGTCGTAGACGTTGATCTGGTAGACCCGGTCCTCTACCGGAACGTATATCTCCGTGGATGGGGTAGAACCCGGAATAGGACCTACGGCCACGCCCGTCAGGTCGTTTTTTCCGACCTGCACCTCCCGGCGTTCTTGCGGTAGACCCGGGTATTCCGCCAACCTCTCCCGGATGGTTTTGTTTATCTCCCCGGGCTTCATCTCGTGGGCCAGGGCGACGCGCACCCTCGGCGTCCCGCCGTGATCCTTCACGGTCTCTGCTTGACGTTCCCATACTACAAAGCCGGTGGTGTCGTCGTACTCGTTGCTCTCCCGCTCGACGACCCACTTTTCCGGATGGGCGATGGAGGCCCCGACAACACTCCCGCCTGACGTCCGCTCTACCGGCTCGGCGTCCCGGGCCTGGGCGAAGCTCTCACCCGACCCCGGCATTCCAGCCAGGCCCACAAACATGACCATGCCGCAAAATGCAAAGACTGCTTTCTTAAGGATCACGTCTGGCTCCCCCCGGAGACTTCGAAGTTTATTGCGTTTTAGTTATCGGGTTGTTGCCGAATAAGTTTAATCGGCCCTGCAAGATCTCGCAACATGGCGAACTTTTCAGCCCCAGAAGAACACGTAATAAGTTCCGTATGCCAGGGCCGATACCAGGACGAAGATCACCACTAGGATCGCTGTTTTACCAGACGCGGAGGATCGCCAGACTCTAGTGACGAATTGCCAAAACTCGTTCGCCCGGACCTCGCCCGCGATCATGCCGAGGCCGATCACGAGCACGGCCCTCAGGACGACGTAGGTAATCCGGATGGGATCCCACCACCCACGATGGCTCTGCCG
>JBARZO010000009.1:0-2040 GCA_049650165.1 Rubrobacteraceae bacterium | reverse complement strand
TCTTACGTGAGGGCTGACAGGGAGAGGTGTTGATAGCGTGCTCTTGGACTCTCATACGCACTTACTACGGCTCAAGGTCTCTCCTGAAGAGGCTCTGAGCGAGGCCCTGGATGCCGGTGTCTCAGCTGTTGTAAACGTTGGGACCGACGTAGAAGACTCCCGAAAAGGCGTGGAGTTGGCCGCAGAGTTTCCGAATGTCTACACCTCGGTGGGTATACACCCGCACAATGCCGGCACTTACTCAGCGGCGGATCTTGAGACTCTTATGGATCTCACAGAAGAACCTGGCGTGGTCGCCGTAGGCGAAGTCGGGTTGGACTACTACCGGAACGAGTGGCCAGCCGACGTACAGAGGGCATTGTTCGAAGATGCGATCTCTCTGGCCAACGAGGTTCGTAAGCCCCTGATCATTCACTCTCGCCAGGCTTTCGGGGATACTATGGCCTGCCTCGGCAACGCCCGGGTGCCGATCATCCTCCACTGCTTCGAGGGGGGAGATAGCGAAGTTCGGGAAGCCCGGGAGCGCGACTACTACATCGGGTTGGCGGGGAATATTACCTACAAAAACAGCGAGACCGCCCGTGTCCTCCGCCTTATGGACGAAGAGCGGATACTCGTCGAGACCGACGCCCCGTATCTGAGTCCACAGCCCGAGCGCGGCAAGCCAAACGCTCCGAAGAACGTGGTCCATACGGTCCGTTTCGTCGCCGAACGCCTCGGCCTGGACGAAGAAGAGGTCGCGACCCTCACAGCCCGCAACACCCGCAAAGCCTACGACCTTCCGTCCGAAGCCTGAGTTGGAGTCTCGCGCCCATCCTCCGAAAAAACGTCTCGGACAACACTTCCTCAAAGATCCGAACACCGCCCGCATAGTCGCTGATGGTGTAACCAAAGACGATGTAGTGCTGGAGATAGGACCGGGTCGCGGCTTTCTAACGACCTTCCTGGCGGAGCGCGCGAAGCTGGTTCACGCCGTAGAGTTTGACCCGGACATGCTGACCGCACTCCACAACACGATAAGTAAGTACGAAAACGTTCTGGTGCATCCCGGCGAAGCGCTCTCTTTCGACTATGCAGGCCTCGATCCTTCGCCCGGCAAGTTGGTAGCCAACCTGCCCTACAATATCGCCTCGCCCCTGATACTGAAACTCCTGGAAGAACAAGATAGTATCAATGTTATGCGGTTTATGGTGCAATACGAAGTAGCCCGACGGATGGTTGCCGAGAGAGGAAGCAAAGACTATGCAGCTTACGCGGTGCTCGTGCAGCTTTTTACGACGGTACGATTTGTACACAAAGTTTCGCCCAACGTTTTTTATCCTCCGCCCCGGGTAGACTCCGCGGTCGTAGAGATGAAGCGTCGTGAGGATGGTCCTTTACATGTTAACTACGATGGGGTGAAGAACTTGGTGCTCGCTGCTTTCAAGAGTCGGCGCAAGCAGTTGGTGAACAACCTGCCGGAACCCGTACGTGGGGAAGCTCCGCAAGCTTTGCGCCGCCTGGGACACGGGGCCGGCGCCCGGGCAGAAGAGCTCGCGCCCGAAGATTTCGTCGCCTTGTATCGTGAACTTTCGTGGGCGCTGTGATGCGCCTGCGGGCGTTCGCCAAAGTCAACTATGCGCTGGCGGTGTTAGGCCTCCGGGATGACGGCTATCACGAAGTCTCCACCGTTATGCAGAGTATCTCGCTCGCCGATGAGTTGGAAATAGAGGAAACACGTGAAGGCTTCGAGTTATCCGTGGAGCCGGAGCACGCGGACGTAGGATCTCTGGAGTCGAACACTGTCTATTGGGCTTGGCGACGGATCTGCGAGGCAGTCGGCGAGGAACTGCCGGTGCGGGTAAGCCTCCACAAAAACATACCTTCTGGTGCCGGGCTCGGTGGCGCATCGGCGGATGCGGCGGCGACTCTGGTCGGTCTCAACGAGCTCTTCGGGTTTGGTTTGGGCGTACAAGAGTTGCGATCGATCGGGGCTAAAATAGGGGCGGACGTGCCGTTCTGTATCTCGGGCGGTACGGCTCTCGGCGAAGGGATAGGTGA
>JBARZO010000008.1:0-1579 GCA_049650165.1 Rubrobacteraceae bacterium | reverse complement strand
CTCGGGCATGATCTCCCGCAGGAAGCGACCTGTGTGAGATTTTTCGGACCGCGCGACATCTTCGGGAGTACCCACGGCGACGATCTCGCCGCCGCCATTGCCGCCTTCGGGTCCGAGGTCCAGAACGTGGTCGGCGGAACGGATCACGTCAAGGTTGTGCTCGATGACGATTACCGTGTTCCCGGCGTCAACCAGCCGGTGAAGTATCTCCAGCAACCGTTCCACGTCGGCGAAGTGCAGTCCCGTCGTGGGCTCATCCAGGATGTACAGCGTTTTTCCTGTCGCCCGCTTGCCGAGCTCACTCGCCAGCTTTACCCGCTGTGCCTCGCCACCGGAGAGCGTCGTCGCCGGTTGCCCGAGCCGCACGTAGCCGAGTCCCACGTCGCGAAGGGTATTGAGGCGTCGGGCAACCGCCGGGACCGGCTCGAAGAACTCGCAAGCCTCAGCCACCGTCATGTCCAGCACGTCTGAGATGCTCTTGCTCTTGTAGGTGACGCGTAGTGTTTCGGTGTTATAGCGGCGTCCCTTACAGACTTCACAGGGAACGTAGACATCGGGAAGGAAGTGCATTTCTATCCGGATCTGGCCGTCTCCACGGCACGCCTCGCAGCGTCCACCCTTGACGTTGAATGAGAATCGTCCGGGCTTGTAGCCCCGGATTTTGGCCTCCGGCGTCGCGGCGAAGAGCTGCCGGATGTGGTCGAAGACTTTAGTGTAAGTCGCCGGGTTGGAACGCGGCGTGCGCCCGATCGGGCTCTGGTCTATGTCTATGACCTTGTCCACGTCCTCGATGCCCTTGAGGCCCGTATGTCGTCCCGGACGATGCTTGCCGCGACTCACCGCGTTGGCGAGTGCCTTGAAGAGGATCTCATTCACCAACGTGCTCTTCCCGGACCCGGAAACCCCTGTAACGCACGTAAACACCCCGAGCGGGAACCCGGCGTCAACGTCTTTCAGATTGTGCTCGCTCGCGCCGAACACCGTTACCTCCCCCGTCGGCTTCCGGCGCTCTTCCGGCGGCTCTATACGCCGACGTCCGGCGAGAAAGTCACCGGTTATGGAACGTTCGGCGGATTCGAGATCCTCCACACTGCCGGCGGCCACGATCTCCCCTCCGTGGACCCCGGCTCCAGGCCCGACGTCCAGGACGTAATCGGCCGCACGGATCGTCTCCTCATCGTGCTCGACCACAATCAACGTGTTACCCAAATCTCGGAGTTTGGTGAGGGTGGTCAAAAGACGCTGGTTGTCCCGTTGGTGAAGACCTATAGACGGCTCGTCCAGCACATACAACACCCCGACGAGCCCGCTTCCCACCTGAGAGGCGAGCCGTATCCTCTGGGCTTCACCGCCTGAGAGAGTCCCGGCGGAGCGGCTCAGGGTCAGGTATCCGAGACCCACATCCACGAGGAAACCCAACCGCTCCCGGATCTCCTTGACGACCCGCTCGGCGATGATCCACTCGCGCGCTGTGAACTCGACGCCCTGGAAGAAATTCTGTGCGTCCATGACGCTCAACTCGGTGAACTCGTGGACGTTCTTCTCCCCTACCATCACGGCGAGCGCTTCGGGCCTCAAC
>JBARZO010000007.1:0-4297 GCA_049650165.1 Rubrobacteraceae bacterium | reverse complement strand
CGGCAGGCCCGGATTATGCGCAAGGAGATCTCACCGCGATTAGCTATAAGGACCTTGCTGAGCATCGGCTACTCCCCGGGCCGGAGATAGAACAGCGGTTCGTCGTACTCGACCCCCAGGGAGTCTTGCGGGACCACCTCGACGACCTCGCCGGAGACGTCCGCCGGGATCTCATTCATCAACTTCATCGCCTCGACGATACACAACGTCTGTCCCGCCACGACCTGATCGCCAACCTCGACGTACACATCCTCGCCCGGCGCTGGCGCCCGGTAAAACGTCCCGACGAGCGGCGATCGAACCGCGTGCAACCCGTTCCGTTCCGGCTCCTCGACCTCCGGCTCCGGCGGAAGCGCGGGCTGCGACTCTATTCTAGGCATTGACTGAGGCGCTGCGGTTTCGGGCGAGGCCTTTACGGTGACTTCTAGTTCGCCCTGTCGGACCCGGATCTCCCCGACTCCGCTCTCCCGCACGAGTTCTATAAGCCGCTCGACTTCTTCTATGGGTAGCCGATCCCGCTGTTCTTCCTCGCTCACAGGATCACCGCCACACACTGTCTTTTGTTTGTCTTATCCACAGCCAGGGATTCTACACGTATGAGGTGGGAAAGCATAACTCTGGATGTACAATCCCCTACGTCTAATGGTGGAGTATGAAGTGGAGTTGTCGTGAACATCGAGGTACTCGACCCCCGGGTGGCCCAACAGGTCGCCGCCGGCGAAGTCGTCGACCGTCCGGCTTCCGTCGTCAAAGAGCTCGTAGAGAACGCCCTGGACGCCGGGGCCTCCCGCATAGAAGTAGAGCTTGGCGACGGCGGCGCCTCCCGCATCCTGGTCCGGGACGACGGCTCCGGCATGACCGCCGAGGATGCAAAGCTCTCTGTGCTGCGGCACGCGACCAGCAAGATCCGGACCACCGAAGACATCGAATCCGTAACCACCATGGGCTTCCGCGGCGAAGCCTTACCCTCCATCGCCAGCGTCTCGTCTTTCTCCATGACCACCTCGACCGGCGGAGCCGGAACCAGGATCCGGGTAGAAGGCGGCGCCGAGGCCGAGGTCTCCCCCGCCTCACATCCGAAAGGCACGACCGTCCTCATAGACCGCCTCTTCTACAACGTCCCGGCCCGCCGGGCTTTCCTGAAGGGCTCCCGCCCCGAGCGGTCGGCCATAACGGAGACTCTTACCCACCTTGCCATCGCACACCCTGAGGTAGCGTTCCGCCTCACGGAGAAGAATCGCGACTACCTCTCGCTACCGGGCGCGAATGAACTCCGCGAGCGGCTGGCCCAGATAATGGGCGTCGCAAAAGCCCGCGCCCTGCGCGAGGTAGAGTACGAGTCCGGTGCGTTCAAGATAAGAGGATACGCTGCCCTGCCGAGTCTGACCGAGGGTAGCCGCGCCCACCAGACGATCTCCGTGAACGGTCGCTTCGTGCGGGCCGACAACCTCCATCGCGGTCTCGACGACGCCTACCGGGCGACCGTCCCCTCCGGTCGCTATCCACCTGTCGCCCTGGAAGTGGAGGTGGATCCGCGCCGGGTAGACGTAAACGTACACCCGACAAAGCAGATCGTTCGCTTCTCCGAGGAACGGGCTGCCCGCGGCGCCGTGGCCGCCGCCGTCCGAGGCGCCATCGAGTGGCGACCACCAACCCCCTCGTCTACCCCGCGCTCGACCGAGCGGACCTTTACTCAGGAACGCTTCCCGGCGCCGCCTTCCCACACTCCGTCATACGCCGCCGAAAACCGTCCGCTCTATCCTACGCTCCCCAAACGCGACCTTCAGGAAGCGCGGGAGCGGATCTCGGAGGCGTCGCAACCTCTCTCCGAACCGCAACGGGCTCCCGAGGAATTGCCCGAGCGGGGCGCACTGCCACCTCTGGAAGAGTTGCGCGTCATCGGACAGCTCGGTGCAGGATACATCCTGGTCGAGGAGCCGGAAGCCATGTGGATCGTGGACCAACACGTCGCCCACGAGCGGGCCATCCTCGACCGCCTCACCGACTCCGAAGAGCCCGCCTCCATGCAGAGTCTCCTCGTCCCCGAAGTCGTCGAACTCTCCCCCGGCGAGATCGAGCTAGCCACCGAAACCCTCGAAGAGCTGGCCGTCTACGGCTTCGAGGCCGAGCCTTTCGGCCCCAACTCCATCCGGGTAACGGCCGTCATCTCGACCCTGGCCGACCGGGACATCGCCGGAGGCTTCAAAGACGCCCTCTCCGCCGTGTCGGGCACCGGCCCCGGACACCAGCGCGAAGACCGAATACTCGCCACCATCGCCTGCCACTCGTCGGTAAGAATGGGCGAAAAAATGTCTCAGCCCGAGATGGAAGCGCTGGTACGCGACTGGCTCACCAGCCGACTGCCCGCTACCTGCCCGCACGGACGTTCCATCTGTTACCGCATCGGACTAAAAGAAGTCGCCCGCAAACTCGACCGGCACTAGAGGCGCTTCGCGGCCCCGTAGGCTGCCAGCACTTGCGCACTCAGCCGGTAATTCTCGCCGCAACCTAGAACCTGCCTATCGGTTACGATGGCTGCCGCCAGTTCCGTCTGGATGGGTTCTCCGGTAAGGTCTGTTTCACTGGCGGGCTCCTTCGTGAGTGATAAAGCGTTTTCCAGGGAGCCGATAAGCGGGTCATCGATGAGATCTAGCCGTTCCGGTGAAGCCTCGGGCAAATCCGCCATCAAAGCCTGTCGCATCTCGAAGAGCCCGAGCATTCGTTCCCTTGTAAAAGTCTCTTTGAGTTTCATAAGGGCTACTAGTTCGATCACCTTCTCGATCTTCGGTAGGTCATCGGGAGGAAGCTCGAGCAGTTCAGCCGCACGATGTAGCTGCCCCCTGGTACGCTTCCATTCGGGAAAAATAAGGTAAAGCCCCAACAGTTCTTCTTTTAACTGCCGGCTCACCCGCTGGAATTCCTTGTGATTCCTCACGCTTTTCTCGGTGCGATCCGGGCGACGGGGCATCACAAGCGCGGCGATCAGAAACACTCCATTAAAGAAATAAAGAAGCCCCTCGACGGAAGCGTGGGTACCGGCCAGGGAGTTTCGTAGCTCGCCGGGTGCATAAGCCTGTATCGCCGCCCAACTCAACTCATCGACGCAAATAAAAACCCAGAACAGGCAGGCGCCGGCAAGAAGCGTCAAACGCGCTACGAGCCTGGTGTCGGTCTCCTCTATGAGGGCACGCTCCAGAAAGGCAAAGGTGAAGAGAGCACAGTAGAAGATGCCGGGTACCAGGATCACCGCCCGGTAGAGCACGGACCACCCGGGAAGGTCCACATACAGTCCCGTCATCGGAAAAGGAGCCAGAACACCGATCACACTACAAAGCGCCAGCGCAAAGGCTATCGTCCAGCAGACCACGTATACGTGAAACGTGCGGCGTAGAGCGAGCGCGAGCTTCGGTCGCTCGGTTACGTTTATGAACTTCCGGCTCAGATAATAGCCTATGTACGAGTAGGCTCCCATACACCCGATCTCCTCTACCATATGCGCAGCAGGTTCGAGGTTGTAGCGGCTCAGTGAGGGCAAGCTCGCCAGCTTGAAGACAACTATCCCCAAGGCCACCGCAAGGTAGAGGTAGGCGGCCACTTTGATGTGGCCCTTCCAGAGATGAGCCCACTTGAAGCTCAGAACGTAGAGCATCGCGAAGGCCGTAAAGCAGACGGTTCCCATGACGATCTGCCCCGACAAAGACTGGCTCTGATTCAATAGCAGGAGTCCCAGAGAAACCGTTTCCGCCATTACTTCTGATCTCCCAAGATGAACTCTTCTCTCAAGTATATGCGTCTTCCGTAAGCCGAGATACTGCGAAGGTGCTCGGTCCACGAGTCGGCTTCCATCTCGCACCACCGGATCAACCCGCGCCGCAAGCCGGGATCGCTACGACACGCTTCCAGGTTTAAAGGCGGCCGACGCCGGCACAGGGATTGCGGCGGATGCCAGAACGAAACCTCTCCGGATTTTTGTCCCTTCTCTATGTGAGGTAGTGGATGATGTCCCAGCAAATGGGAGAGTTCGTGGTAGAAAATATCTTTCCACTCCGCCGCATGGGCGGTGGCAGGAATTTGCATGGTTAAGTAATCGGCTTCTTCGACGTAGACCAGCGCAGCTTGAATTCCGCTGCGTCGGAGTGCCCTTCCGACTAGGGCACAACGGTCGTCACGGATGATCTCCAACCGGATCTCGAGGTCCATGTACTCCTGGATGGCACTGTGAAGCTCCAGGTGGTCGAAATGCCTTCCTTCCAATCCGAGCTTTTCGAGCGTCAGAAGCACCTCGTCTTCAGTAAGC
>JBARZO010000006.1:0-3052 GCA_049650165.1 Rubrobacteraceae bacterium | reverse complement strand
ACCGAGAGCTGGCAAGACCCGTTCGTCACACCTTTTATAGCGGCCAGCATCGGATTGGGCCCACAAGCGTAAACCGAACCATAGCTGTCAAGAGGCGGCGCGGCGTCCAGGACCGTCCCCCGAGTGCCGGCGGAACCATCCATCGTAGAGACTTTGGCGCCGGGGAAATCTTGGGCAATTGGGGCCGTTGCGGCGTCTGCGAAGCCTAGAAAAACGTCGTGCTCGATGTCTAGTTTTTCCAGCCGGCGCGAGAGGATTTTCATCGGGGCGACGCCGATTCCACCGCCCAGCAAAGCGGCACGTCCATTGTCTTCGACTCGGAATCCCTTGCCGAGCGGCGCGGTTAACTCGATCTGCTTAGCCTCATCCAGCAGCGCCGTACCTCTTCCACGGACTTCGAAGAGAAGGCTCGCGACCTCGCCGTCGTAGTCGTAGAAAGAGAGTGGACGGGCTAGAAATGGGTCCAAGGTGAGTGGAAAACTTCCGGCCCGCGCCATGACGAACTGACCCGGCTCGACCGGGGAGTTCCAGCGATAATGGAGCAGGGTGTAGCCGCCTATTTGCTCGCGTTCCTCGACCGTTACGCTGTAGAACTTCACGCTCTCGTGCTCACGCCTTCGTCGCGTAGAGGCCTTGCAGCGGGTTGACGCGTTCTACGCCGCCCCGAATCTTCGACTCTATGCCCTGGAGGGCTGCGGCGGCTCCGGCCAACGTTGTTATGCAGGGAACGCCGTGGGTGAGGGCTTTTCGACGGATCAGGTATCCGTCCGTGCGGGCGCCGCGGCCCCAGGGGGTGTTCACGATCAGGTCTAGCCCGCGCTCCTCGATCAGGGCGAGCACGTCTTCGCCCAGCTCCCCGATCTTCGGCACCACCGAAACCGGCAACCCGTTGTTCTTCAAAACTTCCGCCGTGCCTTCGCTGGCAGAGATCTCGAACCCCATGTCCGCGAACGCCCGCGCTATGAGCACCACCGCCCGCTTGTCCCGATTCGCTACCGAGATATAGACCTTCCCCGACTCCGGCAAGGTCTGCCCCGCCGCCGTCAGCGCCTTGACGAAAGCGCCGCCGAAGGTCCGGTCGATTCCCATAGCCTCTCCAGTGGAACGCATCTCCGGCCCGAGCAGCGGGTCCACATCTGCGAAACGGTCAAATGGGAATACAGGGGCTTTCACGCTGAAATGTCCGTTGGAAGACGAACCGAGGTCCATATCCCGGAGCTTCTCACCGAGCAGTACCCGCGTCGCCACCTTCGCCAGCGGCACGCCGGTCGCCTTAGAAACGAATGGCACGGTTCGGGAGGCGCGGGGGTTGCACTCTATGACCATTACGTCGTCACCCCGAACCACGAACTGAATGTTCATCAGGCCGACCACCCCGACGGAGAGTGCCAGTCGGCGGGTGTAGTCTTCGATCCTCTGGACGAGCGCCCTATGGATCGTGATCGGGGGCGTTACGCAGGAGGAATCGCCGGAATGAACGCCAGCCTCCTCGATGTGCTCCATGATCCCACCGATATAAACGTCCTCGCCATCTGAGACGGCATCCACGTCTATCTCGACGTAATCTTCCATGAACTTATCCACTAGAGTAGGGTGGTCGGGGCTCGTAGTCGCGCTGGACCGGAGGTAGAGGTCAAGATCATCGTCGTTGTAGACGATCTCCATGCGACGGCCGCCGAGAACGTAGGAAGGCCGAACCACGACCGGATATCCCAATTCGTGCGCGATCTCCCGAACCCCATCCGCCGTGATCGAAGCCCCGAAACGTGGGTGCGGGATTTCAAGCTCTGTGAGCAACCGTCCGAAGCGCGAACGATCCTCGGCCAGGTCTATCGCATCCGGCGAAGTTCCGAGTATCTGCACTCCGGCCTCTTGCAACTCATGCGCCAGCTTCAGCGGACTCTGGCCGCCGAACTGAAGCACAACTCCCCGTGGCTGCTCGCGCCGGATGACCTCCAGCACGTATTCTGCGGAGAGCGGCTCGAAATAGAGTCGGGTCGAGGTATCGTAGTCGGTGGAGACCGTCTCCGGATTTGAGTTGACCATGATCGCATCCAGCCCAGCTTCTTTGATGGCGTAGCTGGCGTGGACGCAGGCGTAGTCGAACTCTATGCCCTGCCCGATACGGTTAGGCCCACTGCCTAGGACAACCACGGACTCGTTGTCACCCCGGATCACCTCATCCTCGGTCTCGTAGGTCGAGTAGTAGTACGGAGTCTGGGCCGGGAACTCCCCGGCGCAAGTATCAACCGACTTGTAGGTCGGCGAGATGCCCAGAGCCCGCCGCACACCCCGGACTACCTCTGTGGAAGTACCCGAGTGGGCGGCGAGGGTTTCGTCGGAGAGCCCGATCTTCTTTGCTTCGAGCATCGCTTCCCGGTTCATGGTCTCCGTTAGCGAACCTTCCTCGGCGACTATCTTCGCCACCGACGCTATAAAGAACGGGTCGATCATAGTCTTCTCGAAGATTTCCGGCACGTCCATCCCGGCGCGCAGGGCTTCGAAGACGGCGAAGATTCGGTACGGGCTCGGCTCGTCCAGGCTTGGGACCACGTCTTGAGGATCCAACTCCAGAGAAGCCATCGCCTTGAGCAAGCTCTCAGTAAACGTCCGACCGATCGCCATGACCTCACCGATAGAGTGCATACGGGTCGTCAGCCGGGGCGCGGCGCCGGGGAATTTCTCGAAGGTGAAGCGTGGGATCTTTGTCACCACATAGTCCAGCGCTGGCTCGAACGAAGCCGGAGTCGCCCGCGTTATGTCGTTCGGGATCTCATCCAACGCGTACCCAACCGCCAACTTCGCCGCAATCTTGGCGATCGGAAACCCCGTAGCCTTACTCGCGAGCGCACTGCTCCGACTAACCCGCGGGTTCATCTCGATCACGTAAAAATCGTCGCTCTCAGGGTCAACCGCGAACTGGATGTTTGACCCGCCCGTCTGAACCCCGATCTCGCGTATTATGCGTATAGAGGCTGAGCGGAGGGTCTGGTACTGGCGGTCGGATAGGGTTTGGGCCGGGGCGACGGTGATGGAATCTCCGGTATGGATG
>JBARZO010000005.1:0-13272 GCA_049650165.1 Rubrobacteraceae bacterium | reverse complement strand
AAGTTCCCGATGACGTTCCGAAGTGTGGTCTGAGTAATTTGCTCCAGTGCCAGGTGGAAGTTTGCAACCTCGTACTCCGAAGCCCGCGCATCCACCACCTGATAGTAGACGACGGTCGAGATCTGCATCCCCACGTTATCGTTCGTAATTACCGCCTGCGGCTGGAAAGAAACGACCTGCTCCCTAAGATCGGTCTTGGGTAGCATTTTGTCCATCACGGGAACCACTAGCGTCAGCCCGCTCTCCGCCGTCCGATGATATCGTCCGAACCGTTGCACGATACCGACCCGGTTCTGCGGAATGATCCTGATGCTCCTCGCCGCCACCAGAAACACCACGAATGCCAAAATTCCAAGAATCACCAAACTTGTCATGACTACTCTCCTTCCTCGTTGTCCAACGGCTCGACCAGTGCTGTAAGACCATCAGTATCCAGAACCCTCACCCGCGCGCCAGACTCTATCTTCCCACCCGTGTACAGAGTCCGGGCCGTCCAAAACTCGCCGTTGCCGATCCTCACCATCCCGCTCTCGCCGGGCTCGATAGGATTGGTCACTACAGCCTTCCTGCCTTCGATGCTCCCCGGCCCCTTGTAAGGCTCACTCCCCGCCAGCGCCAACCGGTTCAATAGCGCGGGCCGCAGGACGATCATGCTGAGCACCGACGCCCCTATAAACCCGACAATTTGGGCCGTGAGACTAAGCCCTACGAGTGCCATCACCAGGCTGACTAGAGCCCCGAAGGCGAAAAAAAGCAGGAAAAAAGACACGCTCAGCAACTCGCCGGTGAACATTAGGGCGGCTACGATAGCCCAGAGAACGGCCTCGAAGTTTTCGAACAAGCTCTACGGCCTCCTTTTACAGATTTTATACCACCCCGAAGATACCGGCGGCTCCAATGACAATCAGGTTAGACCCATGACTCAGCAGTCTACTCCGCCTTTGTGAAAGAGCGCCGCATGCGGCGCTCTCGGCGTGCGCTGACAAACAACTTCTCCCAGTATAGGTGAGAATACGCACCTAGTGCTCTGAGGTACTTAATCTAGCAGCCGTCGACCGGCACGGCGACTATACTAGGTAGTGTAATTGCTGCCTCTAGCGCCAAGTTCGCTTTCTTCCGGGCTTCGGTAGAAAGCGTAGGCTTCACGGTTTGGGGTCACTACTAAGCGGGCCGACTCCGATTAACTGGCGCAGCACATCGGTCGCGTATAGGACGTTGCTCGTTTGTCGAATAGAGAGCGCAAGAATCGAGTCACTGCAGAAGGATCTCATTGTAAGATGGACGAGACGCTGGAGGGCGTGAGCTGTAACCTTCTAGGAGAAGTCACCCACAGAGGCGCGCTCGTCTGCGAACCTCATGCCCGGCTGTTAGGGGCTGAGGACCGCGCGGTATTGTTGCGAGGCATCGTCTCTACCTTGGATCTTTGCTTAAAGAGCTTGTCCGTGCATAGGGATGTCGAACTTCTGGAAACCCTGCGGTTCGAGCGGGCGGAGGCCGTTCAGGAACTAGACCTGGCCCAAGAAGCCTTGCGGTCGGCCGAGAGTTGTAGCCGATACTCGTAGCAACGGCTTTCTTTAGCTTCTTTTAGGAAGTGCGCTCTTCCTCATCACCCGTACGTTCGCCCGCTACTCGCCGCAGAGCGTCTATATTCGTAACCCAGATCAAACGCCGCCTCAACTCTACCGCCCCTCTGTCCTGCAGTTCGGCGAAGGCCCGGGTTACCGCCTCCCGGTTTGTCCCGATCATGGTGCTGAGCCTCTGGTGAGTGTAATGGGTGGGTATTCTTACTTGGCTTTGTCCGGTAACTAAGCCCCCGCTCTCAACTAGGCTCAGGATCACACCGGCCAGTCGAGCCGGAATACCCTTGAGCGTTATGTCCTCCAGACGGGCCTGGTAACGTCGCAGCCGCTCGCTCAGTAGATGGGTTATCTGCAAACCCACTTGAGGCCTCTCCAGTATGAGCCGCTCCAGGTCCTCACGACGCATAACGGAGATCTCCGTAGCCTCCAGGGCCTGCGCGTACGCTCCCTGCAACTGCTGGGCCGTTAGCGCCATCTCCCCGAACACCGTCCCGGACTCCACCACGGCGAGGGTTAGCTCCCTTCCGTCAGTCGTCTTGTACACGCGTACCCGCCCTCTCCAGAGCAAGAACAGCTTCTCACTGCGATCCTCCGGAGTGTAGAAAATTTCGCCCGGCTCCAGGTGGCGATCTGAAAGCTGGCCGTTGAGCTCTTCTATTTCTCTAGGTGAGAGCGGCTCGAAAATATCGACCAGCGAGAGGAGCCGGATCCTCTCTTGTCTAGATTCTGGCGGTAACATTTCTATCCTAGATTTTCTTTCCATCTACGTGTGACCCTTCAAAGCTTCTTATTGTACT
The DNA here is from genome assembly GCA_049650165.1 of Rubrobacteraceae bacterium. Taxonomy (GTDB): domain Bacteria; phylum Actinomycetota; class Rubrobacteria; order Rubrobacterales; family Rubrobacteraceae; genus SIRX01. The sequence continues at coordinate 10,895 of JBARZO010000005.1, read as the reverse complement.
CGACCATAAATATAGATTCACCTTCCAGGCCATCGATCCAGTGTCGTCCTCCTACTACCAAACGCTCCGAGGTTATAGAACCAAGAAGCTTACTGGCATTGTTTGGTGCATTCGGACACAGAGTGCTGGAGGGTACTGACCTTTCGTTGCTCTTCGCTTAAATTGCTTGCACGGTGTTGGCGTAGCGGCACTGGTAGAGGCAGCCTCCTGGGAAGGGAAAGGGGGGAGGCTCCTTTTTTTGGCCGGTGGTTCGCTGCACCTCCTCCCCTAGGCGAAACGTCGGCCAGTATACGAGAGGCAGTAAGCCGTTTGCCTCGCGGTCAGAAGAAAGAGTCGATTTGAGAGGAGAAGATGCGCAAGTTCTATCGTTGGTTCCCCTCCGGCTACTATCTGGATCTTTCGGAACCGGACCTACACATCCTGAAACGTCCCGATGACTCGATGGTCGCCGCGTTTTTCCCCGAAGCAGCAGAAAAAGAAACGCTCCAACGAACCGCGCACGAAGACTACTGGGAACAGAGTGAAAATCTAACAAACTCGGAACCAAATGTATAAATAAGCTCCGGCAGCTACGCGAGAAGACTTGCAGAGGTTACGTCATCGTCCGTGCGTAATCAGCGGTTTCTTGATAGGCGACTATGTAGTTCGCAACCGGACGCCGGTATAGGAGCCTTCAGAAGCGTGGCGTCGTCGCTACTCCCGTGAAGTCGGGCATGTAGAATGCCCCCATGACTCCAGAGACCGCTACTGTGGGAACAGAAGAGGTACGCGAGTATCTATCGCGACACCTGGAGAAAACACCCGCTCCAGACGCCGTGAGCTTTCTGGCCCGCGGAGAGTACAGCCTTAACTTCCTCGTCCAGGGCGAAAGTGTAGCGCGGCTGGTAACGGGAACCCAGATGGGGCTGCCGCTCGACGAGCAAGCCACCTACGAGCACGATGCCTTGAAGCTACTAGCTCCTTCCGGCGTCACGCCAAAGCCTTATCTCGTTGACCCGAAACCGGCGGACCTCCCCTATCCCCTGATCCTGGAAGAGTACCTGCCGGGTCAGCCTCTCGACTACAACACGGACCTCACCGCCGCCGCCCGATGCCTCGCCGCCATACACGATCTGGGCGTGCCGGAGGAACATCACCTCCAGGTCCACCCAGACCCGGCCCCCGCTATTCTGGAAGAGTCTCGAGTGCTCGCGATGCCCTACCTGGAATGGGACGGAGCCTCAAGAGACAGCAAGGAAGCCTTGAGCACCGGCTTCGAGAGGATAGAGAAATTCCTGGAACAGGATGGTTTATTCAGCGGTGACGACCTGGCGATCGTCAACTACGATCTCAATACCCACAACTTCGTCGTCGAGAACGGCGAAGCGAAGCTACTGGACTGGGAGAAGGCACGCATAGCGCCCCTCACCCAGGACCTCGCTCATTTGCTCCTCCCCACCACCACCCTCTGGCGCGACGCCTCGGCGACGCTTCTCTCGCAAGAGCAGGAGCGGGCGTTTATCGAGGAGTACCTGGAACATCATCCCGCCTCCGACACCGGGCGATTCCACCACCAACTAGAAGCCATGCGAACCATAGTCTCTTTGCGGGCCGTCTCCTGGTGCGCGTGGGCGCTACAGGAAACGGCGCAGATCACACGCCCCATCACCAACGAAGAGACCCTGAACAAGAGCCGCCAGTACCTGGAGCCCGAGTTTCTGAAACGACTCTTTGCGGAGAACGAATGAGCCCCGAACCAATACGGGTAGTATTGGACTGCGACACGAAGAACGAGGTGGACGACCAGTTCGCCATCGCCCACGCCCTCGGGCTGCCGTCCGGCACCCTAGATGTGCGGGGCGTCATCTCGGTGCAAAATACCACCGCCCACGGTCCCGCCTCCCGAGACCTCTACCAGGCGGAGGCCGAACGGGTAGTCGCGCTCTGCGGGCGCGAAGTACCCTGTATTCCCGGGGCGGAATGCCCGATGGAAGACCGGTTTTCACCCGTGGAGAGTGAAGGACTGGAGTTCCTCGTGGAGGAGGCGCGGCGAGAGCCACTGACGATCATCGCCACCGGGCCCGCGACTGACGTAGCCTCGATGTTGCTGGTCGCGCCGGAGATTCGAGAGAATATTCGGGTGGTGTGGCTCGGAGGGTTTGGGGACGCGGAGAGTTACGGGCGGTTCAAGATGGGCGGCGAACTGAATGGCCGGGCGGACATCGCCTCCTGGCGCGCGCTCTTCGAGGACTCTGTGGAGTTGCTGCAAGTGCCTGGGTGGTCGGGGCCACACAAGTTGGCCGTGGAGGGAAATTCCTTTGCCGAGGAACTTCGGAGCCTCAATAAGCCCATCGCCGACTACCTGGCGGAGATCCTGACCATTCAAATCGAAGAAAGCGGCGGTGAGTTGGGACCGGAGGAGAAGATCATCTGGGACGTAGCGTGTATCAGCGCGGTCGCCGACCCTACAGCGGTCACCATTGACCGGCTCGCCGTTCCCACCCTGGATGCCGCCGGGGCGCACGATTTCGCACAGAAAGGCCGGGAGATCGAGGTGTTAACGGACCTCGATGAAGGTCGGGTACTGTCGAGTATGATGGCGGCGCTCGAACGTCACCCTGCGGGTAAGAATTCCTGATCCTCAATCGTCTGTACCCCGTATACGCGAAAGTGCCGGCTAGTTAGAATCAAGAACAGCGGCGTCTACGCCTCTGTTGTAAAGGGCTCTGTTGTAAAGGGAGGACAACCTGAAGTCGAAATTCAAACCGCTAATATCTTGCGCGTTGGTCGCAGTTATGGTCCTGGTGATCTCGGCCTGCGGAAGTGGCTCCGGCACGAGCTCCTCCGGGAAGGAGCGCTCTTTCTCAGAACTCGAAGAGGCCGCCAACGGTACAACCGTCAACTTCTTTATGTGGGGCGGAGACCAGGAGATCAACGCCTACGTGGACGACTACGTCACACCGCAAATGAAGAAAAAACACGGCGTGACCGTCAAGCGCACGCCGCTCCCCGATACCGCCGACGCAGTCAACAAGCTGCTCAACGAAAAGAGCGCCGGCAAGGACGAGGGCACGATAGACCTCATCTGGATCAACGGTGAGAACTTCGCCACCGGGGCGGACGCCGACCTCTGGTTCGGTCCCTGGGCCGAAGAACTGCCAAACGCGAAGTACATCGACTGGGAGAGTCCCAGCGTCAGCCGCGACTTCGGCTATCCGGTCGAAGGCCGCGAAGCCCCCTGGGGAAAGGCCCAGTTCGTCATGATCCACGACTCGGAGAAAGTCCCAGCACCTCCGAAGACGATGGACGAGTTGCTCTCCTGGACGAAAGAAAACCCCGGACGCTTCACCTACCCCGCCCCGCCGGACTTTACCGGCAACGCGTTCATCGAGCAGGCTTTCTATGGCATTACGGGGCGAGTCGAACCTTACCAGAAGCCTTTCGATGAAGAAGTCTTTCAGGATCAGTCCCCAGAGTTTTACGACTACCTGAACGAACTGGAGCCCAACCTGTGGCGAAACGGTGAGACGTATCCTGAGTCTTCCGCCAAGTTGGAGGAGTTGTACCAAAATGGCGAGGTGTATCTCTCCATGAGCTACAACCCGCAGCTCGCGCAGCGGCAGATCGAGAAAGGTCTCTACCCGGAGAGCACCCGAACCTACCTGCTCGACGGCGGCACGCTGAACAACACCCACTACGTTGCCATCCCGTTCAACGCGCCCAACAAAGCGGGCGCCCAGGTGCTGGCGAATTTCCTCCAGAGCCCCGAAGCCCAGCTAGAGAAGCAAGACCCCGAAGGCTGGGGCGACCTAACCGTTCTACAGACGGACCGGCTCCCAGATGACGTGCGTAAAGAGTTTGGCGAACTGTCGGGCGATGCGACCCTCTCCACGAACAAGCTGCAGGAGAACCGCGTCCCCGAGGCACGGACGGAGTGGCTGCTGGCCCTGGAAGAGGGCTGGCAAGAAGAAGTGCTCAAGCAGTAGCTCTTGGGCGGTCGGGTAAAGATAGCGTTGCTGCTGGCTCCGGCGCTGTTAGTGATCGGGGTGCTCTTCTCCGGCGGCATTATCGCAGCCCTGATTCAGTCTCTGGGGTACATGCCGGCAGTCGGGCAGACGGAGATCTCCTTCGCTGCCTACCGGGAAGTGCTGGGAGACAAAGACTTCCTGAACTCTCTGGCACTCACCCTCTACGTCGCCGGAGCTTCGACCGGCATCTCGACGGTGCTGGCGGTGCTGGCGGCGTTAGCTTTGAGGCGGAGCAGCGGGAAGATCTCGGCGGTGGTGTTTCAGTTGCCGATCACGATTCCTCATCTGGTGGCGGCGGTCGGCATCGCGCTCGTGGTCTCCCAAACGGGTATCGGGGCGCGGCTGGCAGCGGCTCTGGGTTTGATCGGGGAGCCCCGGCAGTTTCCGGCCCTGCTCTATGATCGCTATTCCATCGGCATTATCCTTACCTACGTGTGGAAAGAGATGCCGTTTGTAGCGCTGGTGGTGCTGGCTTCCCTGCGTGGCGTGGCTAGGGAGCTTGAAGAGGTGGCGCGAACGCTGGGGGCGGGCGCCTGGCAAAGGTTCTGGTACGTGGTGTTTCCGGTGATCTCACCCGGCATCGTCGCGGCCAGCCTCATTGTCTTCGCCTTTACCTTCAGCGCCTTCGAAGTCCCATTTCTTTTGGGCAAATCATACCCGACGATCCTGCCTGTTATGGCCTACAACGAGTACCGTGACCTGGACCTTGCCGCCCGACCCGTCGCCATGGCGATAAACATACTCATCGCGATTGTAACCGCCGTTATCGCGGCAGCTTACCTGCGTCTCGCGAGGGACCTCGGACGTGGATAAGAAGCGGAGCAATGCCGGTCTCATAGCCGTCGCGGCACTCGTGGCGTTGCCGTTCGTCCCGCTTTTTCTGTGGACCTTTGCTGGAGAGTGGCGGTTCCCGGACTTGTTGCCGACGGCTTGGTCGCTGCGGGGGCTTCAATACCTCATCGAGCCTGGCGGGCGTGTCCTGGGAGCGACCGCGAACAGCCTGCTCATAGCCGGGGCGGTCGCGCTGGCGTCGGTGGCGGTGGGGCTCCCGGCGGGGATGGCGCTCGGTGGGTACGAGTGGCGCTTTAAGGGAGTCGTGATCTTCTTTATCCTACTCCCCATCCTCGTGCCGCCACTAGCCGCCACAATGGGCATCCACCTGACCTTCATCCGCTTCGGACTGGCAGATACGATGTTCGGAGTGTTTCTGGTCCACCTGGTACCGACGGTTCCCTACACCGCGATCATCCTGACCAGCGTCTTCGCCAAACGCACGGGCGACCTGGAGGAAGCGGCCCGTACCCTGGGGGCTTCACCCTGGCAGGCTTTTCGTTACGTGACGCTGCCGGAAGCGGCCCCGGGGATCGCGGTGGCGGGGCTGTTCGCGTTTCTAATCTCCTGGGGCCAGTACATCCTGACCGTCCTGATCGGGGGCGGTAACATCGTTACCTTACCCATGCTCCTGTTCTCTGCCGCCTCGGGCAACGATCCGGCAACAACCTCCGCCCTGGCGCTGGTCTTCGCCGTCCCGGCGATCCTCGCCCTCATCGTGGCCCTCCGCTACCTGAAACCCGGAGAATCAAATGAAAAAGGCTTCGTCGGACTGGGGAAGGTCTTGTGAGCGCCCGTTTGGAACTCGATGGCGTTTCTCACCGCTACGGACGGGGAGAACCGGCGCTCACGGACCTCTCCCTCGCCGTAGAGCCAGGTGAGTTGGTGGCACTGCTCGGACCATCCGGGTGTGGCAAGACCACGGCGCTCAAGATCGTGGCCGGCCTCTTGTCCCCAAGCACCGGCGACGTGTTGGTAGACGGAGAATCGGTAGTCGGCACCCCGCCAGAGAAACGGCGGGCGGCGATGGTCTTCCAGAAGTCGCTTCTCTTCCCACACATGGACGTGGCGGCAAACGTCGGCTTCGGGCTCCGAATGCGAGGCAACTCCAAAAAAGACTCGGGAACCCGTGTAAAGGAAGCGCTGCATCAGGTACAGATGGAAGGCTTCGCGGACCGCAGGCCCGGCGAGCTCTCCGGCGGCCAACAGCAACGGGTGGCGCTCGCCCGCGCCCTTGTCACCGAGCCCCGGCTCCTACTGCTCGACGAACCTCTGAGCGCCCTGGATGCTAACTTGCGCGGCGAGATGCGGGAGCTTATAAAGAGCCTCCAGCGGGACGGCGGCTACACCACGGTCTTCGTCACCCACGATCAGGAGGAAGCGGTCGTGTTAGCAGATCGGATCGCGCTCCTCTTCGACGGCGAACTCCAGATGTACGATCATCCCCAAGCCTTCTACGATCAACCGAGAAATCGAAGGGTCGCGAAGTTCTTCGGCGCCGCGAACTTCCTAGACGGCCACGCCGAAAACGGCACGGTCCGTACGAGACTCGGAGACCTAAAGCTCGCGAGCCCCGCTCCGAAGGGCGACGTTACGCTCACCATCCGGCCCGAAGCCGTCCGGTTGGAACGTGGAGAAAACTCTTTTGCGGCCCGCATCGCCTCCGTCACCTACCTGGGAACCCAGGTTGACTACGTACTGGAGACCAACGGCGCGAAGCTCCGGGCGTCGCTGCCGCCCCACATCCGGCTGGAGGTTGGCGAAGAGGTAACGGCCCGACTACCCGCTGAGTCACTTTGGGCGCTGGAGGGCTAGGAACCCAGAGCATCTTCGAGTATCTTCCGGTGATCAAAGGCCAGTTCGACATCTGAAGGGTCGAGCACCGCGACCTCGTCAGCGTCGGTGGCGGCTTCCGGGTCACCGCTCGTCACCCGGGCGAGAGAGGTTACGCTGACGTTGTGTCCGCGGGGGTCACGGTCCGGTTCGGAATAGACTCCCACCAGGCGCTCCAGTTCTACGTCCAGGTTCGTCTCTTCTTTTGTCTCACGAACCGCGGCGTTCTCCAGGGTCTCCCCAACCTCAGCAAAGCCTCCCGGCAAAGCCCACATGCCTTGGTAAGGTTCGCTGCCGCGACGGATGAGCACTACACCTTCGTCCGAGGGGATAACGACGTCCACCGTGATCTTCGGTGTCTCTGGCTCAGACAACTTGTTCGCCTCCTCTTGTTTGGAATACCAGTCGAAACCTACTATCCGCGTTGGAAAACAGGTAATCCATAGAGAATACGCCGTCGCGTAGTTGTAGTATTTACGCGTGAGAGATTTGTTACAGAATAGTCCGTCGGCCTTCGGGAGGCGTGAATGAAGATCCTGTGCCTCAGCGACCGGGTGGAGCAGTTTCTCTACGGCAAGAGCCTCAACACTTACGCATCGGGGGTAGAGGCTGTGATCTCTTGCGGAGATCTGCCCTACGCGTACCTGGAGTACATCCTCACCTTTCTCGGGGTGCCGGTCTACTACGTGCTCGGCAACCACGACCCGTCACCGGAGGCCAAGGAGCAGCCGGAGGGCTGTACTCCCCTAGACGGCGAAGTGCTGGACATAGGCGGTGTAACAGTGGCGGGCCTTTCCGGTTCTATGGCGTACTCTTATGGGCCGAATCAGTACACCGAGCGTCAGATGTGTTTGCGGGCTTGGTCGCTGTCGGCAAGGATCTGGCGCCGCAAGTTGTTTGGGAAGCCGGTCCCGCAAATCTTCGTCTCTCACGCCCCACCGTTCGGGCTCGGGGATCGAGAAGATCGACCGCATGTCGGCTACGAGTCATTTGTTGGTCTGATCGACCGCTACGAGCCGCCTCTTTGGTTGCACGGGCACGTCCACCTCTACGGACCCAACGACTCTCGGGTATCGTATCGTGGCCGAACGGAGGTCATGAACGTTTACGGGCACAAGATTCTCGATGTGTAGCGTTTTCCGCCTTGTTGTTGGAGAGAGCGGAGTGTAGATTCTCTGTGTGCCGAGTTTCATGGATATGAACGAGCAAGTCGACGCCGACTTCTCGCGGGCGCGCCGCAAAGCATTTCTACGTCGGATCCGCTCTTATCTTCGCAACGATCCCGGCTCCAATAGACTTCTCTCTTTCGAGGAAGTAAAGAAGGCTCTCGGGGCTGTAAATCAAGTCTACCTGGGAATGCGTACGGTGGAGCTGGACAAGATCGCCGGCAGCGTGGGCCGCCACCGCGACTTCGACCGGGCCTTTCTTCCCTCGAATACCGGTAGCAGCGAGCGGTGGAAAAAGATAGACGCGTTGATGCGTCGGGCTGAAGACCTGCCACCGGTGAGCCTTTACAAGATCGGGGACACCTACTTCGTCCAGGACGGCAACCACCGAGTTTCCGTCGCCCGCCAAAGGGGCATAGGAATGATCGACGCCGAAGTAACCGAGCTCCGTAGCCGGGTCCCGATTGATTCCTCGAAGTTGACCACCGAAAATCTCCTGCACATGCTGGAATACCGACGGCTACTGGAACGTCTACCCATAGACCGGGTCTTGCCGGAGATAAACGTCGAATTCTCCGACGTGGCGGATTATCGGCGGCTGGCGACTTACATAGAAGCGCACGGGTTCCGGCTCTCGCAGCTCTGGAGACGCTACGTGTCCCACGAAGAAGCCTTGAGAGACTGGTACGAGTACTCCTACAAACCAATAGCCGAGATGGTCCGGGAAGAACGTATCCTCGACGCTTTTCCCGGATGCACGGAGTTGGATTTCTACCTCTGGATCGTTCGCCACCGAGAGCAGCTCGTCATAGAAGCCCGTGACGAGACAGTCTCTACCCAGACGGCCAAAGACTCCATCCTCAAGAAAGGCCGCCGGCGTCGAAAGTAGGAAAGTTCACCTGAGCACACCCGCGCAGCAGTGTAAGATGAATCTATTGTGTTTTATCTATTTAGTCCGAGGTTAGTCGTTTGGGTGTGATCTCGGTTCTCTGGTCACCGGTACGGACCTTGCGAGAAGTGGCCGCGGAACGAAACGCGCTCGCCGGTTTTCTCGTAGTGGCGGCGTTGGCGGCTCTCGGGACGGTCGGCGGCACCATAAGTCTCCTGACTGGAGCGGGGAACGTAGTCAACCCCGAGAACTTCCCGCAACTGCCACCGGAGTTCTTCGAAGGGGCGTCGGACGGGGCGCTCACCACTGTTTTCACCCTGACCTCCGCAGCCTTGAGCCCTTTCATCACGTGGGCTCTCGTCTCGCTAGTCCTGCAACTCGTAACCCGACTCTTCTCCGGCGCCGGGCCACTCTCGGCTATGTTCGCCGTTGTCGGGGTGGCACAGATGCCCTCCGTGGCCTCCTCCCTCATCGGGCTTCCCATAACGGCACTGGTCACCGTGATCGGCCCAACGGGCACGCTACCGGTCGCGCTTGTAGGCATCTCCTCCCTGGTAGGACTCGTAGCTTTTGCCTGGTCCGTGGTCCTCATAATTATCGGCGTCGCCCAAGCCCGGAACATAAGCTACGGCGAGTCTACGGGCTCGTGCGCCATCTCCTGCGCCGGTTGCCTCGGCCTTATAATCGGGGGAGTCGTGGTCATTGCCGTTCTAATTTCTGTAATCGCGGGGGCGGCAGGGTCTCAGTAGAATACCTTTAGGAAGGAAATCGTTTTGAGTTCCGAAGAAGATCAAACAAGAACCAGCGACAACGAGGAGGATCGTCCTCGACGTCGGAGGCGAGGTTGGATCATCGGCGGTATCGTTGCCGGTGGCCTCCTCCTGTTGACCGTTGCGGCGGTCTCTCTCGTCCTACTCGTAGGTTTAGGAGAAACAGGTGGCGGGGGCACTGCAGCGTCCACCACGACCTACGACGAGGAGTACGTATCAGGCGAGGGATCGGACAAGATCGCCGTGATACCTGTAGAAGGGGTGATCTCCTCCGCCGACAGTTCGGTCCTCGGCGCCGAAGAGACCGCCACCCCTGAAGGCCTGCAGGACGCCCTCCGGCAAGCGGAAGAAGACTCGAATGTCGCTGCGGTAATTCTGGAAGTCAACTCTCCCGGTGGCGGGGTCACGGAGAGCGCGCAGATGCACGGGGACATCCTGGACTTCAAGAAGTCCGCGAAGAAGCCCGTAATCGTCTCGATGGATGCTACGGCGGCCTCCGGCGGCTACTATATCGCAACGGCAGCCGATGAGATCGTCGCCAACAGCAGCACCATCACCGGCTCTCTGGGCGTTATATTCCAGCTAACGAACGTAAGCGAGGCCGCGGACAAACTCGGGGTAAAGCAAGTCATAGTGAAGAGCGGCGAGTTCAAGGATATTGGATCTCCTTTCAGGGATCTGGAACCCAAGGAACGCGATATCTTCAAATCTCTCATAGACGAGAGCTACGACGAGTTCGTCCAGGTGATCTCGAACGGTCGCGACCTCCAGGAAGAGAAGGTCCGTGAGATAGCCGACGGTCGCATCTACTCCGGCAGCCAGGCGAGGGAGCTAGATCTGGTAGACGAACTCGGAGACCTTGAGAAAGCCACCGACCTCACCCGCGACCGTGCAAACCTGGATGAAGCAACCGTCATCCGCTACGTGCAGCCTGAAAGCTTCGCTGATCTACTGCAGGCACGCCTGTCTCCACCCGAGTCTGAGGTCGCACAGGCCATGAAAAGCGCCGGCTTGAACCTGGAGGCCAGGCCTTACTACATCTACAAGCCGGGCCTCTAAACAGAAAGGCGGAGTCTTCTCCGAACTCCACCCTGCGATTCACCGGACGGCTGGGTTAGACGAGCCTCCGCGCACCGATATAGCCGTCACCCGGCCAACGCATACCACTCTTTACCACCCGGCCAAAGTAGTCGGAGGCGTGGATCACTTCGTTGTTGCCCGCGTAAACACCGGCATGCGAAATACGTCCACCGCCCTCTTTGTAGAAGACGATGTCGCCGGGCCGGAGGCTGGACACCTTACGACCGTAGTTCCACTGTCTCGCCGGATCGTCCGGCAAATTGTCAATATTAGTCGCATCTTTATAGGCTGTTAGGATCAGGCAAGAGCAGTCCATAAG
>JBARZO010000004.1:0-2082 GCA_049650165.1 Rubrobacteraceae bacterium | reverse complement strand
ATCCCGAAGGCGTACTGCTCCTCCAGTAGAAGCTCGTGCGCCTGGCGCAGTTTCTCGTTCCAACTTTTGGGACCCGTGTGACCTAACTCCTCCAGCACCTCCGTGTAGAGGGGACGGGGATTCCCGTCGGGCAGGAATACCTCGTTGACACCGGGGAGTTTGCGCGTGAACCTCACAAGATGAAGATTATACTAGCGTCCAGGGAGATAATTTTCTAAAACTACCAGTAGACAAAGGAGGCACCGGGTTGGGCGAGAACGGTGAAGCCGGCAAGGACGTAGGCAACGCCGAGAGTCCGGCGCTTTTCTGGGGAAGAGCCGCGTCCGGGTTGGGGATAGTTCTGGCTGTGGTCGGCGTTGTCGCCGCGTTGTTCGGTACGGGTGCGAGTGTTGTGCCCGGCGCCGTGGGGATTTGTCTCGGTATCCTGGGATACTTTCTCGGCTCCAACAGGCTCGGTACCATAACAATCATTCTCTGTACCGCCGTACTCTTTTTCGGGCTCGCGGCGAGCCAGGGGCTTATCCCCGGCATCGAGGCCTCCGACCGGAGTCTGCCCGACGATTCGCCCGTAGCCGATTAGGTGTGATGGTGTGGTAATTAGGTGTGATGGTGTGGTAGAGAAACCGGGGTTGGCGCCCGCATCGGATGAAAGTCGTCCGGAGGATCAGCGTCCGGGGCGTAACTGGGCCGTAGCCGGAATAGTTTTCGGGGTGCTGGCTTTTATACTCGTTCCCATTTTTATGGGTCCTCTGGGGATTTTGTTCGGTTTGATCGGCTTTGCAAAGGGCGCCCGGAGGCTGGGCAAGATAGCGATGGGTATCAGCGTTTTTAGCCTGGTCCTCGGCTCCGTTCTCTATATTTTGCTGCAAAACCTGATGAACACTTGATGAACCGGACGTAGAGAGTCAGGCCGCTGGCCGGTATACTGGCAGCAGGATGGAGAGATTCAGGCTGACACCGCCCGGGAAGAATCGGCAGCGCGGAGAGCGCGCCCGCCTCTACATCCGTTGGATGCCGCACCTCGGCCCCGAAGCCGTCGCCCTCTACGAACTCCTCCGCATCCTGCCCGACGTGGGCCAGGAGGACGTCGAGATCGAAGAACTGGCCGAACTACTACACTCCACCCCGGAGAGCGTCGAAGAAAGTTTCGAGGCGCTCTTGGAAACTGGCTTTGTCGCGGAGCGAGACGGATGGTTGGAGGTCGCCGAGCATCCGCCGACCAGCACGAAGGCTACGAGAGGAAGTGGCAAGCCCGAGGAAAAAGAGGCTCCCCCCGTAAAGCGTTCAGTACCAGAGCAGCCTGTTCGCGAGATAGAGGTGGTCCGGGCCGAGCCCGAGGGCGTTACGCCGGATGATTACTTCAATTTCATGGGCAGCCTGCCGGCGCCGCACATCGTGGAGTTCTTGAACGGCTACTGTGAGCGGGACGGCATGTCGCCGGACGTGGTGCGGGAGGCTTTGAAGATCGCCAGCGAGCGCGACGCCCGGCGGGTCGGCTACGTGCGTTCCATCCTGGAGCGGTGGGTCGAACGGGGCGTAAAGACGGTCGAGGACGTGGAGAGGTTCGAGAAAGATCGGAAGCTCCGGCTCGTCGAGCAGAGCGGCGCCGTCAAAGGCGGGGCCATGAAAGTTGGAGAGGGGGTGAGAGGTGGAGCGAATAGACAATCTGCTGCCCGAAGCCGGGAAGATTACGAGTGGTTCTTCGGGGAGTAAAAGTCGGCAGGCGGAAGCCTTGAGGCTGGACGACGAAATCTGCCCGCACTGCGGCCAGGAGTTGGTGGCCGAGTGGGTGGAGTTTCCGCCCGCCCTGCAACGCAAATACGAGAAGTCCGGCCAATGGGACTACCATCCCTGCACACCGGAATGTGAGCAGAAAAACGACCAGCGTGAGTGGGCCGCCATGCGTCGCGAAGCCCGCGTCGGGAACTTGCGGGAGCGCAGCGGGCTCTCCAAGCGCATGAAAGGCTACAGCTTCTCTAACTTCGATCCCTTCGCCAACCCACCCAGCACCACGAAGGCCGTCGAAAAAGTGCAGAAGTACCTGGAAAGCTGGGAAGAGAACCGGGAGGCCGGGCTGGGACT
>JBARZO010000003.1:0-2646 GCA_049650165.1 Rubrobacteraceae bacterium | reverse complement strand
AAAGGAAGATTTGAGAGGAACAAGCCACATCTAAACGTAGGCACCATAGGCCACGTAGACCACGGCAAGACAACTTTGACGGCAGCTATCACGAAGGTACTGGCAAAGAACGTCTCAAGCGACTCTGCCAACCACGTAGTAGCTTTCGACCAGATAGACAACGCCCCGGAGGAACGTCAGCGGGGTATTACTATCGCTACTTCTCACCAGGAGTACGCCACGGAGAACAGGCACTACGCCCACGTGGACTGCCCGGGTCATGCCGACTACGTCAAGAACATGATCACCGGCGCAGCCCAGATGGACGGAGCCATCCTGGTAGTTAGCGCTGCAGACGGCCCGATGCCCCAGACAAGAGAGCACATCCTCCTAGCCCGTCAGGTAGGAGTTCCCTACATCGTAGTCTTCTTGAACAAAGCGGACATGGTGGATGATGAGGAACTGCTAGAGCTAGTAGAGATGGAAGTGCGGGAGCTACTAACAGAGTACGAGTTCCCAGGTGATGACATCCCCGTAATAACTGGTTCCGCTTTGCAGGCACTAGAGGGAGAAGAAGGTGAGCTGGGTGAGCAGGCCATCATGGAGCTCATGGAAGCGGTAGACACCTACGTACCAGAGCCCGAGCGAGCCATAGACCGTCCGTTCCTCTTGGCGGTAGAAGACGTCTTCACCATCCAGGGTCGTGGGACGGTAGCTACCGGACGTGTGGAGGCAGGAGAAGTAAAGATCAACGACGAGATAGAAGTCGTCGGGGTAAGGCCAACCCACAAGACGGTAGTAACCGGTGTAGAGATGTTCAACAAGAGCATGGACTCCGCCCAGGCCGGAGACAACATCGGCGCTCTCTTGAGGGGAGTAAAGCGCGATGACATAGAGCGGGGACAGGTGTTGGCAAAGCCCGGCACTATTACTCCGCACACCAAGTTCAAAGCCGAGGTGTACGTCCTCAGCAAAGAAGAGGGTGGACGTCACACACCGTTCTTTGGCAACTACCGGCCGCAGTTCTACTTCCGGACGACGGATGTGACCGGGGAGATACAGCTAGAAGAGGGTGTGGAGATGGTGATGCCCGGAGACAACACGGTAATGAACGTGGAGCTTATTTCACCGATAGCGATGGATGAGGGTTTGAACTTCGCTATTCGCGAGGGTGGCCGGACTGTTGGTGCTGGTGTCGTTACAGAAATCGTGGAGTAGAGTACACACAGGTTGACTAGCGGGAGTGGGGCTTGATGTCCCGCTCCTGTGATTTGGAGGAAAGTTGTGCGACAATTAGTGACGTTAGCTTGTGACGATTGCAAGCGTCGGAATTACCACACGCGTAAAAACCGGAGGAACACGCCGGATCGCGTTCAGCTAAATAAGTTCTGTCCGTGGTGCCGGCAGCATACGGCGCATCGGGAGACGAGGTAGGTAGCAGAGGGCAGTAGCTCAGTTGGAAGAGCAGCGGTCTCCAAAACCGCAGGTCGTGGGTTCGAGTCCCTCCTGCCCTGCTCTTGTAGAGAAATCCAGGCGAGGAAGAGATGAGCAAAAAACGAGGCTCTACAGTGACTAGGGGAGCCAGAGGTTCGCAACAAAATAGGAGGAACCAGCCCCAGGGACGTATAGCGAGGCTTCGCGAGTTCGTCCGCGGTGTGCGGTCCGAGTTGCGGAAGGTCAGTTGGCCGAACCGGGACCAGCTCCGGCAGAGCACTGCGGTGGTTATTATCATCGTGCTGGTTCTGGGGGCTTACGTTGCGGCCTGGGACTTCGTTTTTGGTGCCGTGGCACGGTTTATCTTCGCGTAGCGGGAGCGTTTTGTTTTGAAGAAGTGGTACGTCGTTAATACATACTCCGGTCATGAGAACAAGGTCCGCACCACGATGGAGCGTCGGATCGAGTCTTTCGCAATGGACCGCTTTTTCGGGGAGATCAGCATCCCGATGGAGAGTGTCATCGAGATCAAGAATGGCAAGAAGGTTCCGGTCGAGCAGCGCCAGTTCCCCGGTTACATCCTGGTGAACATGGACATGAACGACAACACCTGGCAGCTCGTCCGGCAGACGCCAGGGGTCACCCAGATCGTCGGCGCGGGTGACCGGCCGATACCGCTCTCGCGGGCGGAGGTCGAGCGCCTCTTGCATCCGGGCGAGCAGGAGACTCGCGAGAAGGTCAAGACCACCGTGGATTACGAGGTCGGCGAAACCGTGCGGGTGATCGGTGGACCGCTCTCAGACTTCGAGGGCCAAATTTCCGATATCAACGTAGACCAGTCGAGGCTGAAGGTTCTGGTCTCCATCTTCGGGCGTGAGACGCCCGTAGAGCTTTCGTTCAGCCAGGTAGCCAAACTCTAAAACAACCGAGAGGAATTATTCTATGGGTAGAGGACGCGGGCGCCGCGTAGCGCGCAAACTAAAATTACAGGTAACGGGAGGGCAGGCGAACCCGGCCCCGCCGGTAGGTCCGGCGTTGGGCCAGGCGCAGGTAAACATCGGGGAGTTCGTGCGGCAGTTCAACGACGCCACACGGGACCAGATGGGCCAGATTATCCCGGTCGAGATCACGGTCTTCGAGGACCGCTCGTTCACCTTCATAACGAAAACGCCCCCGGCGGCGTTCCTGCTGAAGCAGGCGGCCGGACTGGACAAGGGCAGCGGCGAGCCGAAC
>JBARZO010000002.1:0-2400 GCA_049650165.1 Rubrobacteraceae bacterium | reverse complement strand
AGACGTACCCGAGCGCAATGGCCCACGAGGCAACGAAAGCCCCCACCGGCCCCAACGCCCGCCAGGCGTAGTTGTGCTCCCCACCCGCCTTCGGCATGGCGGAGACTAACTCCGAGTAGGTCAGACCGACGAAAACGACCACCGTACCCCCGATTAGAAACGCCAGAATCGCCCCAAGGCTCCCCGCCTCCGTGAGCCAAGTTCCTACGAGCGGAACCCAACCGAAGCCGATCATGGCCCCGAAGGCCAGCGCGATAACGTCCCTTTGTCCTAGAACCCGAACGAACCTGTCCCCGTTATCCATTCGCCGCCTCCTTCATGTTGGGTGCTTCTATTGTCTCACTTTGTCAGCTTCCGAGAATAGGGATTTCGATCCGAAAACAAAATATCGGATGCTCGTGCAAATTTTGCTATTTCTCGTCATTACGTTGCCGCGCTAACTTGACATTAGATATACCGGTAAGTATAGTTGAGACATGACTGAGAAAATGGTGCAGACCAGGGACAAAAAGAAGACGCGCGGGAAGTTGCTGGCCGCCGCTCATGAACTCTTTTATGGGGGTGGTATCTGCGCTACCGGGGTTAGTGCGGTAGCCGAGAGGGCCGGGGTTACGAAGATGACCCTCTACGCCCACTTCCCCTCTAAGGATGAGCTCGTAGCCGCTTACCTGGAAGACAACGACAGGCTCTGGCGGGAGTTTCTGGAGGAGAGGCTTTCGGATCATAGGGATCCACACGACAAGCTCTTGGCCGTGTGCGACGCTTATCGGGAGTATCTCGCTACTAGGGAAATGCGGGGTTGCGCCTTCGTTAACTGCGCCGCGGAGTTCCCCGACCCCGGCCATCCGGCGCGGCGGGTGATCCGGCGTCACAAGGCCGGGGTACGGGAGCGGCTTCGGGAACTCGCTGCCGAGGCCGGGGCGGAGGATCCCGCAACGTTGGCCGAACGTCTGTTCGTCTTGTTGGAAGGCGCCTATGTCATCGGCGCTCTGGAAAGCGACCGGGCGGTGCTCGACCGTTCTCGCACATTCGTCGCCGACCTGGTGGGGATGACTGTCCGGGGCCAGGCCCACCCTTGAAGTCGGCGAATATCCCGGCGCGGGAACGCGCCCTCAGGCGGATCCGGTAGCGGATGCCACGCCGACTGCTTTTTCTAACGTGCGCGATGGTGGTCGTGGATACGCTCTTCTATACGGCGATTGGGCCGCTCGTGCCGCTTCTAACAGAGACGTTCGGGCTCTCGAAGGGCGCCGTGGGGGTGCTCAGCGGGGCTTTCGGCGTCGGTATTTGGGCCGGGGCCGCTCCGAGCGCCTACCTGATAGGGCGGATCGGGGTGAGGCCAACGGCTATTTTGGGCCTCCTGGTCCTCTCCGCCGCGAGCCTGGCGTTCGGTTTCGGGGCGGGATTCTGGGCGCTCACGCTCGCACGGTTCGGTGCCGGCATAAGCAGCGCGCTCTCGTGGGGCGCGGCGTTTGCCTGGCTCCTCTCGGCTACTACGGAGGATCGCCGGGGCCGGGCGATCGGGGCTATATTCGGCACCGCCGTCTTCGGGGCCGTGGCGGGACCCGCGCTCGGGGGGCTCGCCGCGTCGGTCGGGGTCGCGACGACGTTTGCCGGGGTCGCATGCGTAGCGGCGCTGATCGGACTTTGGTCCCTGATCGAGCCGTCCGCCGCACCGGGTGCGTCGGTGACCCGGATCTCCTTCGTCGCCCTGCGCAAGGTCATGAAATCTCCGCTGCCGACCGGCCTGTGGCTGGTGGCCCTGGGGCCGATGCTTCTCGCCGCGCTCGTCGTGCTGGCCCCGCTAGAGCTCGACCGGCTCGGGTGGGGCGCCGCAGCGGTGGGAGCCGTCTTCTTGATCGCCGCCCTCGCGGAAGCGGCCATCCACCCCGCACTCGGACGCTGGTCGGATAAAGGCGGCGTCCGTACTCCCATCGGTGCGGGCCTCATTGCGATCGTCCTGGTTCTCCTGGCCCTGGCGCTGGTCTCGGGGAACCCGTGGGTAGAGAGCCCCTGGCCCTTCGCGATCCTCGTAGTGCTCGCGGGCGCGACCTTCAACACCACCGTGACACCAGGGACGGCGCTATTTTCGGGCGGGGCTGAGAAGTCCGGCGTCGACCGGGGTACGGTGTTTGGCGCGGTAAGTTTCGCCTGGGCGGGAGGTTACGCCATAGGCGCCCCTATCGCCGGCGTGCTCGGCGGGGCTTTTGGCGACTGGGCCTCCTACCTGTGCGCGGGAGCCGCCTGCCTCGTCACCCTGTTCTCAATCCGTCGTCTCTCCTAGCCCTTTCGTTCGGCCCGGGCTCGACAAACAAATGCCGGCAGCCTATTCCTTTCGGAGGGTTGCGATCAGGCTAAGAATTTCGTAGGCGGCATTGGCCCCGAGGAAAGCGGTGATCT
>JBARZO010000001.1:0-3240 GCA_049650165.1 Rubrobacteraceae bacterium | reverse complement strand
ACTTTATACTGATTGTTGAATCTTTATTCATTGGCGGCCCATATTGTTGCATCCGCGTACGCGTAGGTCAACCGATTTATTCAGAAACTTGAATATTTATCCGAAACTCCTACAATACGGCGCATGGCTTTGAAAGTTGGCATCTACGGCGGCAGCGGTTACGCGGGTTCGGAGTTGGTGCGACTGCTCTCCGGCCACCCCAAAGTGGGCGGTCTCAGCGTGGCTTCGCGCGGTTATGCGGGGCGTAAGGTGAGTGAGGTTTACCCGCATCTCGCGGTGGATGAGAGCTTCTTGGAGCCGGGTGAGATCGATGGTTCCAGTTTGGACGTTGCGTTTGTGGCGTATCCTCACATGGAGAGCGCCGGGGCGGTGAAAGAGTTGTTGGAGGCTGGGGCCGGGCTGGTCGTGGACCTGTCGGCGGATTTTCGGCTCCCGGACGTTGGTCTTTACGAGGAATGGTACGGGGAACATCCGGTACCGGAACTTATCGAGGAAGCCCACTACGGGTTGCCGGAGGTATTCGGGGCGTCGGAGGCCCGTATAATCGCTAACCCGGGTTGCTATCCGACGGCGGCTATTCTGGCGCTTGCGCCCGTCGTGCGGCGGATGGGAACTTCGATCCGCTCCATCACCGTAAACGCGCTCTCGGGTATCAGCGGGGCCGGGGCGAAGCCCAGCGTCAAGACCGGCTTCGTCGCCGCGAACGAGAACGCCAACGCCTATGGGGCTCCCTGGCACCGGCACACGCCGGAGATAGAAGCCATGATCCGGCGCGTCGGTGAGAGCCCGGCGATCACCTTTGTGCCGCATCTCATCCCCGTAACGCGCGGCGAGTTGGAGACCATCGTGGTGGACGCGGACGATATCCCCGCCGCCGAGGAAGTCCTCGGCTGGTACGCGGAGGACTATGAGGGATGGAAGTTCGTCGAGGCTCGGGAAGAGTATCCGCACGTCGCGCACGTGGCGAACACGAACCGGTGCCGGCTCTCGGCGGCGGTGGATGGTCGGGCGGGCAAGCTGCTGCTCTTCTCGGCGGTGGACAATTTGCTAAAGGGTGCTTCCGGCGCGGCGGTACAGAACATGAACCTGGCGCTCGGTTTCGAGGAAGACCTCGGCATCGAGCACCTCAAGTAGGAGGCTGGAACGGTGGAATCTACCCGCACGGGCGTGGACAAAGGGACGAGGCAGGATCTCATCCTGCGCCTAATCTCCGATAAGGAACTCGGGACCCAACAAGGCGTCGTTACCGCCCTGGCCGACGAAGGCGTCGAGGTCGCCCAGGCCACTGTCAGCCGGGATCTCGCCGAGCTCGGCGTCCTCAAAGTCGGGAACCGCTACCTGGCGCTCCCGCAAGAGCCAGGTTTCGCGGGTATAGAAGTGTTGCCGGGCTTTATTCTGGAGGTTATTCAAGCCCAACACACCATCGTCATGCACACCCGCGACGGTACTGCGGGGGGCGTCGCCAGCGTGCTGGATCGGGTCAAGGGACTCAAGATCATCGGTACCGTCGCCGGCCTCGATACTGTAGTCGCCATTTGTCCCGACAATCCAGCGGCCGCCGAGGTCTCCGAAATGATCTCCGACGTCTGCCGCGCCCGTACCCATCCCGCCGGAAACACGGACTAACGATATTTGAGCACCAGCAACTACTCGAACGTTGCGCTGCGTCTTTCGGTACTCGATGTCCGATTCGCCGTTTGCCGGCTCGAACCGGACCACAAGCTCCCGGAATGGCTTTTACAAGCCGAATTCTTCTCGATAACGCGTACCCCGGACGAGCTATCCATAGTCTGTCCGAAGTCGGATGTACCCGACGGGTTGTCAAGCGAGACCGGCTGGCGCGCCCTGAAGCTGGAAGGCCCATTCGAGTTCTCCATGACCGGTGTATTAGTCTCTGTAGCGGAACCTCTAGCCGCTGCCGGCGTGAGCATCTTTGCTATCTCGACTTACGATACTGATTACGTGTTCGTAAAGCAAGATGCGCTGAACAGCGCGATCTCAGCCCTCCGCGGAGCCGGCCACGAGTTGTACGACCCGGCATCCAGCGAAGGTCAAACATTCGCCATAAGA
This sequence comes from Rubrobacteraceae bacterium, assembly GCA_049650165.1. GTDB lineage: Bacteria > Actinomycetota > Rubrobacteria > Rubrobacterales > Rubrobacteraceae > SIRX01. Next base: position 1,170 of record JBARZO010000001.1, on the reverse strand, counting down.
CCGGCGACCGTAGAGGATGAGCCCTTTCTCTGGCAGATGCTCGCGGAAGCCGCCCAGGAGAATACGGTACGCAACGTCGTGGAGAACCCGGGCACCGCCAGATACGTTAAGGGTTGGGGGCGCGAAGGGGACTTAGGGGTCATCGCCGTGTCGAACCACGAACGCCCGATCGGAGCGGCCTGGCTGCGGCTGCTGACAAACGAGAACAGGGGCTACGGGTATGTGAACGACGAGACCCCGGAAGTTGCGATAGCCGCTCATCCGGACTTCCGAGGAACAGGGGTCGGCACCCAACTGCTCGTGCAACTACTCGAAAAAGCGAGAGATATTTGCCACACAGTATGCCTCAGTGTCAGGGCGGACAATCCGGCCTTACGCCTGTACGAAAGAATGGGCTTTGAGATCGTCAGGGACAGCGAGAAGCACAACCGTGAAGGTGGTTCTAGCCTCACGATGATGCGGAACCTCTAATGGGCAAACGTAAATTGAGAAAGAGGGATCATAGATGCTAGAAGGAAAGAAAGTTGTGCTCGCCTACTCCGGTGGCCTGGATACCTCGGTCTGCCTCAAGTGGTTCGAGCAACAGGGAGCCACACCATATGCTCTTTATTTAGACCTCGGACAAGGTGAACCTGAAGTAGACGTTAAAGAAAAAGCGTTGAAGATCGGGGCTGCGGACGCCTTTGTACGGGACGCTCGCGAGGAGTTCGTCGAGGAATATGTGGCCCCGGCGATAAAGGCAAACGCGCTCTACGGCGGTAAGTACCCGCTCTTTACAGCGCTGGGGCGTCCGCTCATTGCCAAGAAGCTTGTCGAGGCGGCGCGCGAGGTTGGGGCTGAGCTTATAGCCCACGGTTCTACGGGAAAGGGCAATGACCAGGTCCGTTTCGATGTTACGACGGCTTCCATAGCCCCGGACCTCACCGTCGTTGCCCCGGTTCGCGAGTGGAATATGAGCCGCCCGGAAGAGATAGAATATGCCGAGCAACACGGCATCCCCGTCCCGACCACCAAGAAGTCCCCCTATAGCGTGGACGAGAACCTCTGGGGCCGCTCTATCGAAGCCGGCCCGCTCGAAGATCCAGACTATGAACCTACATCAGACGTTTATGCTTTGACAAAAGACCCCGAAGAGGCGCCGGACGAGCCGCGGTACGTGGAGATCGGCTT